>JBBRQV010000020.1:0-29922 GCA_038225955.1 Ignavibacteria bacterium
AATAGTGAGCGAAACTCTGTTTCGCTTTTAAATAATGCGAAACAGAGTTTCGCAACCCATGGCATTCCCAAACGGAGTTTAGGAATGAGAACTTTTTAAAAATTTTTTATTAATGGATTCCTGCACAGCCCCAAAAGTACAGGCAGGAATAATAAACAGAAAGTAAAATGGAAATTGATTTAAACTACCTTAAAAAATTAATAAAGCTGCTCGACTCAAGCAATCTTGCAGAGCTTGAAATAGAAGAACAAGGAAGCAAAATAAGATTATCAAAACCGCGTCCGAAGATTACCGGAATGATGGCTCCAATGCAAATGCAGGCAGCACCTTCCTCCTCTTCTGATGATACATCTATATCAATTGAAAAGAAATCAGATGCAAAAGCTGTTGAAGTAAAATCAGAGAATTCATACGAAGTCCGTTCACCGATGGTAGGAACATTCTACCGCACTCCATCACCTGATGCAGATTCATACGTACAGGTCGGAAGCACTGTAGGCGAAGGAAGCGTATTATGTATTATCGAAGCTATGAAATTGATGAATGAAATTGAATCTGAAGTATCAGGAAAAATTGTGAAGATACTTGTTGAAAACGGTCAGCCCGTTGAATACAATCAGCCGTTATTCTTAGTTGAAAAACATTAAGCTGTAAAGCTTACACGTTTAATTAAGAATTTTTATTTTAAAAGTTTAGACCTCATAGAATGATTAAAAAAATACTGATTGCTAACCGCGGAGAAATTGCCTTAAGGATTATCAGAACTGCGAAAGAAATGGGAATTAAAACTGTTGCTGTTTACTCAGATGCAGATAAGGATTCGTTACATGTAAAGTTTGCCGATGAAGCGGTTTGTATTGGCGGAGCGTTAGGAAAAGACAGCTATCTTAATATTCCCAGAATAATATCTGCAGCATCTATTACAAATGCAGATGCTATTCATCCGGGCTATGGCTTCTTAGCTGAGAACGCAGACTTTGCAGAGATATGTATCGATTCAAAATTGAATTTCATCGGGCCTCTTCCTGATATGATAACTTCAATGGGAAATAAATCCTTTGCAAAAGATACTATGATTGCAGCGGGAGTTCCTGTTGTACCCGGAAGTACAGGTGTTGTACATACTGTAGAAGAAGCAATTAAGGTTGCAAATATTACGGGGGTTCCGCTAATGATTAAAGCATCGGCAGGCGGCGGCGGTAAAGGTATGCGTATCGTTCGCGATATGGAAGATGTTGAAAAAAATTATATGCAGGCAAAGCTTGAAGCAGAAAATGCTTTCGGCAATGACGATGTTTATATAGAGAAGTTTGTTGAAAATCCCAGACACGTTGAAATTCAGGTATTAGGTGATAAGCACGGAAACGTTATTCACCTTGGTGAAAGAGACTGCTCAGTGCAAAGAAGACATCAGAAATTAATTGAAGAGTCCCCTTCTCCGTTTATCAACGACGAGATTCGTAAAAAAATGGGAGAGGCTGCAATTAAAGCTGCGAAGGCAGTCAATTATATTGGCGCTGGTACGATAGAGTTTCTTGTAGATAAAAACAAAGATTTTTATTTCATGGAAATGAATACAAGAATTCAGGTTGAGCATTGCGTTACAGAAGAAATAACTGGTATAGATTTAATCCGCGAGCAGATAAGAGTTGCTAACGGCGAAGAACTGAACCTTGGTGAGATAAAATTCGAAGGCCATGCAATGGAGTGCCGCATTAACGCTGAAGATTACGAGCATAACTTCCGTCCTTCACCCGGACTTATCACGGCATTGAATCAACCCGGCGGTTTTGGTGTCCGTGTTGATACACATTGTTACAACGGATACAGAATTCCTCCTTATTATGATTCGATGATTGGAAAGCTAATTGTAAAAGGAAGAACACGCGAAGAAGCGATTAAAAAAATGTCACGCGCGCTTGAAGAATTTATCATTGAAGGAATTAAAACAACAATTCCGTTCCATCAGATAATAATGAAGAACGAAGATTTTATTAATAATAACTACGATACAAGCTTCATCGAGAAACTTGGAATTTAATTCAACGTATGCCGTTTTAATATAAAGAATTTCTTCTTCTCATTACGAAATTCGCGTCTGTCCCGCTTTAGCGGAATTTCGCAATGTTGAATTCCCAAACAGGGGTTTGGGAATTAGAGGAGACAAATTTTTTAGTATAAAGAATCTGAAAACTATGTATAGACTATTTAAAATATCAGTATTACTTTTATTCCTATTCGTTACTCAGCTTTCATTTGCTAAGCCAAATAAGCCGATAACAGTTGATACAACAAAAAAACAGACAACTGCAGGAAATAAGACGGATACTTCAAAAGTAAATCCGCTATCCATTGATACAAGCAAAACAATTCAGCAGGTTGTTCCGCCGCCAATCGATACTGTAAAAAAAATCGATTCAGTCTTTAAAGCTCCCGTAACTGAAAACACTTTAACGAATACAAAACTATTCATTTACATTCTGCTTTCAGCCGGAGGACTTGGATTTTTCTTCTTTATATTTGTGCTAACGCTTTTCAAATCGTTTCATAAAAAACGTTCTACAAGGCAGTCACTTTTATTAAGCTGGAATTTATTCTTCGTTGTTTCAATCATCTGGATATTTATTATCTGGGGACTTGTTGCAGCGTTCTGGACTTCATCTGCCTTCATGGTCGTGATGATTTTTCTATTTTTAATCAGTCTGATTATGACTATAATAGCTATTAAATCAAAATAAATACCCTTCTAAATGAGTAAATATTATGCACTAATACTTGGCGTATCAAGCGGATTCGGAAAAGCAATTTCAATGGCTCTTGCGAAGGACGGCGTTAATATAATTGGAGTTCACCTTGATAGAGCTTCAACGATGGATGATGTAAAACAGCAAATTATTGATATTCAGGCAATGGATGTTGAAGCGCATTTTTATAATGTAAACGCTGCCGATGACGTTAAGAGAACTGAAATCCTTGATAAGATAAAAGAAAATTTCGGAGATACGGATTCAACAATAAGAGTACTTGTTCACTCGCTTGCATTCGGCTCACTCAAAAAATTTATTGATGACGATCCGAACAACGAAGTAAACAGAAAACAATTAGAGATGACTTTAGATGTAATGGCTAACAGTTTCGTTTACTGGACACAGGGAATGTTGAGACGAGGTATGATGACTAAGGGCGGTAAAATATACAGCATGACTTCATCAGGCGGCACAAGACAAATTGCTTACTATGGAGTTGTCTCAGCAGCGAAGGCATGCCTTGAATCATTCACACGACAGCTCGCAATGGAGCTTGGCGGCAAAGGCATCTCAGTGAATGCAATTTGCGCAGGCGTTACATCTACACCGGCATTGAATAAAATTCCCGGCGCAGATGCAATCGTTGCAAATGCTCTGCAAAGAAATCCTTCAAAGAGATTAACAACCCCTGAAGACATCGCTCAGTTTATTGTAGACAATTACAAATCTGATTCTGCATGGCTTACAGGTAATACAATTCAATTAGCAGGCGGCGAGAGTATAGTAGAGCTTTAATCAGGTTTACTAAGCAAACGGAACATTTAGCAAGTATGAAACGTTAATATATTTAAAATTAACACGTATTATTAAAATTTATGGCAGATAACGTAAACAAAGATCCGTTCTCATTCGCAGACCTTTCAGGTAAAAAAACAATTGTAAATAACGAAGAAGATAAATCTCTTGAGCTGAAAACTCAGGAGCTGATGCCTACTATTCTAATAGGCTTAGGCGGAACAGGCAAAGAAGTCTTGCTTAGACTTCGCAGGCAGTTCGTAGAAAAGTACGGCTCGCTTAACGACTTCCCTATTATTTCTTATCTATATATCGATACAGATAACGCTCCTTCAGAGGAAAGCGGACTTGCGCGCGAGCGTGATTTTTTAATTAATGAAATAGATTTTCTCCCATCGGAAAAAGTTTTCCAATCGGTAAATCCTTCAGATTACATTTACAGAATTCAGGATGTTCCCCATATAAAAGAGTGGCTTAGCACTACAGGTGAGATAGCCAAGCTAGGTACTATGAACACAGGCGCAGGGCAGATACGCCCCGCAGCGCGTTTAGCTTTTTTTCATAACTACGATGAAATAGTTTCGAAGCTCTCCGCAGCGAAGTCACGCATTACCGACTCGCGTTCAATCAACATTGTAAAAGAAAAACATAAAATAAGAAACGTTAATACCGATAAGATTAATATTTATGTTATTTCTTCAGTCAGCGGCGGAACAGGTTCAGGAATGTTTCTTGATATGGGATTTCTTATCAGAAATATTTTTAAGAATCAGGCAGTATCTTCGTGCTATTTAATGCTTCCGCATATTTTTAAATCGTACGGTAAAGAAAGAGTTTTTGCGAACGGCTATGCCGCTTTGAAAGAGCTTGAGTATTATAATCTTAAAAATACTTTCAATGTATCGTGGAAGAAAAACGAACAGCATACTTTTCAGCCCGGTGTATATGACGATGTATATTTAATTGACGGTGAGAATGCAAAAAACTTATCGCTATCGGATATCAGCAATAAGGATATTTATAAAATGCTTGCCGATACTATATTTCAGGATTTTTCAAATTCAGATTTTGCGAATTATAAAAGAGGTGTAAGAGTAAATTTAGTACAATATAAACAAAGATTTTACCCCGAAGATAATTCAGTAGCAGACAATACATTCTCGAGGAAATATTCAACATTAGGACAAGCAACAATTTCATATCCTGCCGATAGAATAATAGCTTCATGCGCATACAAATTGTGTGAAGACATTGTGAATTATTATTTAACATATGCAGAGGGCTCACAGAGTGAGATAGATAATTATTTAATACAGGAATTTTTACCTGAGCTTGGAATACTTGAAACAACTAACCGCTATCAGCTGCTCGATACACTTTACAAGAGCGGAGAGAAATCTTCAATACAAAATGATATAAAAAGATTTTTAACAAATTTACAGAATGATTTAGTCGGCGGTAAACGCGGCGATAGCTGGACAGGATTTATTTTAGCAGAGAAGCAAAAATTCGATACAAATTTCAAAGATGATTATGATGTAACGCGTCAGGGGATGTATTACTCGCAGATTTTCACGAACAGGAACAGAATTATTCGCGATATAATCGGTGACAGAGAAAATAATTTCATCGGCACGCTTGAGAAAAAAATTAACAGCTTAGTAAACGATTCCACTCGAGGTGTATTTTATGCGGTAAACCTGCTTCACAGATTGCAGTTTATTCTGACTAACGGAAACTTTGATTATATACCAAAGTACGATAAAGAAATAAAAGACTTACAGGGAATAATTTCACGATACGACGGCGAGATAAAAAGGAAGTTTCAGGAGTTAAGAGAGGATGAATCACGCTCGAAATTAAATCCATTGAGAAAATCAGCAATGGTCGGTAATCTTGAGAAGCTAATTAAATTACTCGAAGAGTATTATAATACATTAATAAAATTGCGCGCAAGAGTTTATGCAAGAGAGATTGCAAGCAAAATTCTTGAACTGGTTGAAAAAACTGAAAAGACTGATAAAGGTAAAGTACTTGCATACGGACTTATTGCCGACTTAAAGAAACTCACAGGTAACCTTGGATTATTAAAAGATAACTTCACACGCAAATACGAATTCTATAAACAGAAACAGGAGACGAGCTTTAATCTGATGGTTTATGAACCGGACGATGTAAAAAACGAATATTACATTCGCTACATAGGCACAGGTTCAAACGCTACAGATAAACTGAAAGAGCTTTCGTATCAGCTGTTGAAAGAAATGGGTGCCTCTGATATTACGGACATTGTAAATATTTTAAGAGAGAGCGATGCATCGGCTATCGAGCATAAGATGGTTTCATTCTGCAAGAAGCAGTTTGAGAAAATAAGAGAAGATTATAACATTACTGAAATGCTGTTTGAGAAAGATGCTACGAGAAGCGAATCGAAGATAAAAGGAATGTTCATGCAGGCTTTTCCATGGCTGAGAACAAGAGAAATTCCGGGAAGCTTTAAGCTTGATGAATCTGCAAAGAAGTTTTATGTAGGGATAAAAACAAATACTGATTCGTTCAAAAAATTCCAAAGTCTTATAACGGCCATCATAGGCTCCGGTGTTGAGTTCAAAGATTCAGGTGATAACTCGTCCATTACATTCTATAGTGAGTGGGCTGGGCTGCCTCTGTTCTACTCATACACTATTGCTGAAGAGCTTAAGGGATACTATAAACATCTCAGTCAGAACCACAACGTTGATATGCATATCTCGAAGAATTCATTTATCTATAATGATATTATTCCGCTGAATGAAGAAGAAAAGAAGAGGCTTAACGAGGCGTACAGGGCGTATTTAATGGGAATGATTTTCGGAGTGTTCGATGTGATTCCGGAAAACGAAAACTCAAAAGCGATTTATAAATATACTAAGCAGGAAGGTATTACAGTAAAGAGAATTGAACAACTTGGAATAGAATCGCGATTGGTTAACAGACTTTTTGAAGAGCAGGGCAAAGATTCATTACGATACAAAATTTTAAAAGACGCTGAAAAAGTAAAAGAAGAAATTGTGAAAGCATGAAAACTTCCTGAAATGCTTTTGATTTATGAGTATTACTACGATGAAGTTTATAAACCTATGGAAATAGAATCTGTGGGTGAAGAGAAGATAAAACTCGAGTCATATCAATACAGAATTGCCCGCGAGCTTGCAAAGGAAGTGGAAGATTCTTTGCAGGAATCTGAACGTCCTGAATTTGTAGATGCTGTGCATAAGATGAAACGCGAGTTTAATACTTTCACAGAACTTATAGGCGACGGGAAGAAAAGAAAATTAAAAGTTAACAGTTTAATTGCCATCGGAACAGAAGAGAAAAAATCAGAAGCCGAAGTAAACACAAACGTAGCAAAAGATCATGCATCCGATAAAATTTTGGGTACGCTTTCATTAGATGAATTAAAGAAATACAAATCTGCTCTAGAAGAAGGATTGATATCCGAAGAAGAGTACAATAAAATTAAATCTCAATTTTTAAAATTATAATATGCCTACGTACGAATATCGATGTGAGAATTGTGGTAACGAAATAGAAGTACTGCAATCGATGAAGGATGCGCCGTTAACAAAGTGCCCCAAGTGCGGTGAAGAGAAATTAAAAAAAATGGTAAGCGGAGGAGCGGGATTAATTTTTAAGGGAAGCGGATTTTATCTGACAGATTATAAGAATAAAAAAACTTCTAACACAAATAATTCTTCCGGGAAAACTTCTGAAACAAAATCAGAATCTAAAAGCGAGAGCAAATCTGAATCAAAAAGCGAGAGCAAATCTGAATCAAAATCAGAAACAAAAACTGAGTCAAAGCCTGCTGCATCTAAAGATACTTCAAAATAATTTTTTGTTGTAAATTATTTTAAGGATGCTGCGGTAGTTGCATAGCGGCTGACATCAAAGCTTTCGCCTAAGTACAATTTTCTTACAAGCTCATCATTGGCAAGCTCGCTGGCTGTACCCTGCCTGAAAATTTTTCCTTCAATTAAAATATAAGCTCTATCAACTATAGAAAGTGTCTCGTGCACGTTATGGTCGGTTATTAAAACACCGATACCTTTGTTTTTCAGTTTTGAAATTATCTTCATAATTTCTTCCGAAGCAATCGGGTCAATTCCGGCAAAAGGTTCATCAAGCAAAATAAACTTGGGGTCCGTTGCAAGCGCGCGCGCAATTTCTGTTCTGCGTCTCTCACCGCCTGAAAGCATATAGCCGAGTGAATCCTGAATGTGAGTTATATTAAAATCTTTAAGGAGCTGGTCGCATTTCGTTTCCATCTCTATCTTATCTATTTTCATAAACTGCAGTACTGCAAGAATATTATTACGAACGGAAAGCTTTCTAAAAATTGAAGGCTCTTGTGGTAAGTATCCGATTCCTCTTCTTGCGCGTTTATACATTGGTAGTTTTGTAATCGTTTCTTTTTCTAGCTCAACTTCTCCGGCATCGGGCTTCACCATTCCGCAAATCATATAGAATGAAGTAGTCTTCCCTGCTCCGTTAGGCCCAAGAAGTCCGACAATTTCTCCCTGCTTAATACTCAAAGAAACGTTGTTGACAACAACTCTCTTCTTATATTCTTTCGTTAAATTTTTCCCTGCGAGTTCTATTACAGCCATAGTTACTTTTACTTCTTTTATTTAAAGATAGATGTTATTACTTTGAAAAAATCTGCAATGTTAATTCCGTAAATTCCTGACTTTGCGCGCAGCACTGAAATTCCGTCAACGCTTATCATTACCAATGCGTGAATTATCCATGCGTAAATAAAAGAACGCGCGCGTATTGCCTGCACGCCGAGTATTATTCCTGCAAGTATAGAACCGAATAATTCCAGTTCCGGTTTCCCTTTATGTAAAATGAAAAACGGAATCATCTGAATGAATATAGAGTACCAACCGAACTTTGGAAGTAAACCAAAAAGCATATAGCCGCGCCAGAAAAATTCCCATCCAAGCATATAGAAAACAATGCTCATTTCATATAGGAAGAAAATCATTAAGCTCTCTTTTACCTTCGGACCGCCTTGCGGATATGTGCTTGCGAATGTTTCCGAGCCGGAGACAATCCACACTGTTATAAACATTACAATAAAAAATATTCCTGTGGTTATAAGTCCGTACTTCCAGTTTCCAAACTGTAAGCCGTAATCAGATAATTTTTGTTTGAATACGAATTTGATTGAGAGGACGGGAAGTATAAACATCAGTGCGCCATCCATGCAAAACCAATAGATTCGTGAATCGAATCTATCAGTGCCTATATTGTTGTAATAAAAATTTGTGGAGGCGAAGGCGATGGAAATGAAAGTTATTATTGCTATGGATAAAAAAATGTATGTGATTTTAAAATCCAGTGTTTTAAAGTTATCACGAATCTCTTTAAATTCTTTTCCGATTATAGACATCTGTTCCCTACTTCATTTTAATTATGTACTGAAATTTTTGCGGAGTAATATTTATAACATTTGCTTCAACAGGAAGCTGAATCTCAGGTACAAAATATCCGAGCGTATCGTCTTCAAGTTTTTTGAAATCGATGAAGAGTTTTATCTCTGCCGGATTTATTTTTGAGAGTTGCTCAACCCCGCCTTTGAGTGATATTTCTGCTTTAGGTGGAATCAACAATACTTCTTTATTTTCCGGAACGTTGTTTATAGCGATATCTATTCCTTCAAAGTTTTTATCCGCTGCAAGTTCAACATTAAAACTATATTTGATCGATTTCGGTTCGATTCTTATTAAATTGCCAAGCGTATCTTTGATGTTAATCAGGCCTGACATATTTGAGTTTACATCTTCTACAAACTTTACTTCAGTAGGTACAAATTTTATTTTATTTAAAACAGAATTTGCTCCTATGATTTTTACAGAGTCAGGACTTAGTTTTATTGTACCGACTAATTTATAATTGTCTTTTGTCTTAACGACTAAGTTACTCCGAATCTTAACAAATTTCTCCGAATACTTATCAAGATTAATATCAATTTCTTCGGGTTCAATTTTTGTTAAAGTTATATTCGAAGGGAGGTTTAATCTATCCTGAATCAATTGGTTAGTAATAATTTTTGTTTCCTGTTTGAATTTGGAAAGGTCAAGCTTGTAATGGAGCTTTTTGAACATTAAAATATTTAACAAATCCCATCCTCTGCCGCTGACAGTAACATCTAAATCAGAAGGCAGTTGGTCTGCAACTGCCTCTGATTTTGAATATGTTAACTCTAAAGGTACATTCACTTCAATGCTGTATGTGTAGCTGAGATTGAGATATATCCAAAGAATCACGGCAAAGAATATAGATAAAAAAAGTATTTTGGGATTTTTATACAATATTAATGAAACTGTTTAAGTTGCGCTTGCCAGTTATCGTCTCTGAATTCACCACGAATGGTTGAACTTACTAAAGTATAAATACCTGTGCCGGCTTCTTTCTCAACAAAAATTGCATTAGTACCGCCCTGTAGAGCATCATATGACCATATGTCATAACTTTTTGTGTCGCTTTCAAAGTTATTATGCTGTATATCACTAGGAGCGCCATACAAAATATAAATTCTGCCTCTGTCTGTTTTCCATCCCTCTCTAAATGCCTCTTTAAATTTACTATTTGCTTCATTCATTCTTTTGAAGTAAGAAATCTTAAATTCATTTTGAGGTGTCAGAGGGGTGTCATCAAGTTTTCTCCAGAAGTCGTACATGAACTTCCTTTTTTCCTCTACAGTTCTTAAACCTTTATAATTTCTAATATCCTCATCTTTACGGATATAAATGGCTTTATCAAATAAATCATCTAAATCTTTTTCATTTAAAATAACATATTCGGATTTTAAGTAATCTTCCTGACCTTTATTTGAACTTTGCTTATCATCAGCTTTAGTAAAGAGGAAAAACTTTTTCGTTTTTATTATATTTAGATTTTTTTGAGCGTCAATCAAACTTAACTCAAAAATATACGGTGCGGTGTTTAATGAATCAATTTTAAACATTCCATATTCAACACGGGACTCGACACTTCTTTTTATTTTTTTATCAGATACCATCAACTCTTCATTATTAATATTTAGAATTCTTCTTCTCACAATAAATTCATCAGATAAATTTGCCTGGGTTAAGTTATAAAGCTCGGCATAATAATAAAGTTCGTTAACATTTTTCCCGTAAAGTCCTGCTGAATTAGGCACTACTTCAAGTGTATTTTTATAAAATAAACTTTTTGTGTCGTTTGATTTTGTTATAGATGTTGCAAGCTCTAAATCGCTAATTTTTACTCCGCCGCTTAAGTCTTCGGCAAGCACTTCAAACTCAGTGCTATCGCGCACTAGTTCATTGTTAAAATCGGATGCAATAACTTTTATCACGTACTCACCATACTTAATTTCATAGTTAATCTGCCCCATGATTTTGTTTTTACTGTTTTCACCCGAAGTATCCTGAATTTCTGAAGGAATTTTATACGAGTTTACAGCCATCGGCTTATCAGAACCTTTAGGGAATATGAATACATCTAACTTTGCATCGGCAGCAAATCCTGACCCCGCATTAGGAGTGTACCTTAAAAATTTTTGATACACAGCGTAGTAAATTTCGACAATATCTTTCCCTTCGGAGCCTTTAAAAACTGAAGCTGAACAATCAAAATAAAATTTATCTCCGGTAAGGGCAAACGAACTATTTATGGCAAGGAGGGAAAAAATAAAAATAATTAATAGTTTCATAGAATATAGTTTTTAAAAAAAAAGGTAATCCTGCATAAGCAGGATTACCTTAAGATAAATAATTAATCAGAATATTAGAATCCTACATTAAGAGTAAAGTATTGGTTTGTAGAATTAAATCCGGATTCATTAATAACTCTGTATGCATAATCAAATCCCAAAGTTAAGCTGCCAAAAGGATATTTTAGACCGGCACCGAATGAAGGTCCAAATAAATTTTTGTTCACATCGTCTATTTCTGAGTTGTCAGGATAAACTGTGAATGCTCCTCTTAAGAATAACATATGGTTGTAATTGTATTCCATACCAAATTTGTATTCATCAGAAGAGAAGCTTGAATTTAGAAATGTTGAAGATAATGTAATGTTATTGTTCTTAGAGAACGTTGCTGTATAGCCTAAACCGATTTCTAAGTTTGTCGGTAAATCGGCTTCCTGCAATGTAACTCTTCTAACAGTTTGTACACCATTTTCAGTAAATGTTCTGTCTAATCCTGGTCCGTTAAATTTCATCGAACTTCCTAAGTTTTTCAGAGCAATACCAAATCTAAGTCCGCTTACGCCGGCTACATATTGTAAACCGAAATCAAAAGCAAAACCTGAAGCACTTACATCAGAGATTTGCTCATTGATGAGCTTGATAGATGTTCCAAAGTGGATTTTATCTGTCATAGCTCTTGCAAAGCTGAGGGTACCAACAATATATGTAGGAGCAAATGTTGCGCCTGTTCCATCCGGAGCATATACAGTTGTAACTAATTCCTCTCCAAAAGATAAAGCTCTTACAGAGCCGCCAATAGTACCTAAGCTGCCAAGTTTAACTGCACCGGCAAAATAGTTCATGTTGATATCTGCTAGATAATTCATAGAGGAGAACATAACTTCCCCGCTTTTTGAATTAATTTCTGAAAGTCCCGCAGGATTCCAGTACATGGCATCAATTCCACTTACGGTTGCTAAATTAGAGCCTCCAAGTGATGTACCTGAAGATCCAATAGGGATTAGCAATTCGGGAGCAGCCAAAGTACCATATTTCTTTTTTGGACCTGAGTAGCCGTTCTGATAGGCTAAACTCACTGCAAAAAGAATTATTATTATTTTTATATAAAATTTCATTTTTTATTAATCTCCTTTTAAGATTGACCTGCATCTCCTGAGTTTAAAAGAGATGCAGGAAGTTAAAATAACTTAGAAATCTACTCTTTCTTCAGGTGTAAAAATAGCCAGCTTCATAGTCTTCTGTCCAATGCCAGGCGCATCTATTAATGCTAGATACAATCCTGATGCAACTGGAATATCGTCTAAGTTTGTCAGATTCCAGTTTATAGTTGAAGCTTGGTCATTCTTGACAAGTTTCTTGACAAGGTCGCCATTCAACGTATAAATTCTGATTGTGCAATTTATCGGTAGTTTTCTAAACGTTACGAATCTTTGAGTAGAAGATTTTTCATTAATGTTGTACCCGTAATATGGATTTGGAACTACTCTGATATCACTCAGAGCGCCTCTTTCAGAAGCAACAGTTGTACTTCCAATTTCAGGTTTTTTAGAATCAACATCATAAACTATCCCAGGTCTTGTGACCGTGTATGGGTAAATTGTGAATTGATCTCCGGCTGCCCACTTTGCAGAAGCATTGATTGACCTAGGCGACCATACATACATTATATCTAAGAATTGCTGCCTTGTCAATAAGGTCTGACTTGTAGTAGTTAAATTAGTGTACAGCGCGATATTATCTGTAGAATAAGTTGAATTGAAGATATAAAGTCTCTCTCCGCCTCCTGATGAATCAGAAGTAGGAAGCCATTTACCGTCAACTAAACCTTCTGGTCTTGGAGAATTTTTTTCAATGAAAGCGCAGTTTAACTGTCTGACGTTTGCATTTGTTATAGGATCAACTTCCCAAACTGTAAATGGAACGTTCTTTCTATCCTGCCACACCCATCCTGAATTTGTGTTTGTAATGAATGGTGCATACGCAGGGTCTGTTGCTCCGCTATCATTTTTGTTTTCTACATATCTGTATGCAGATTGACCTGAGTTTTCGTCAGCTGAAAATACAATTCTGACTCTTTTCAATGTGTCACCGGCATATGCTGATCGCAATCCTGTGTAAGTCAGTACAGTTGGGTATGAGATTGACATCGATGTTGACTGCCATTTCTTATCACCACCATACAGGTATGATGAGCCTATCAACCAGTTATTAGCTGATGGACTATAATTCCATCCATTTTGTCTAGTTTGAATACTATCAGGTCCGATTGTTGAGGTTGGATCTTTAATCACACCTATATTAAGTGGTGCGCTTGTATTTCCAATTCTCATTTGTGACATCTTCATTATTAGCCCATCAACAACGCGGGACGAATCATAACCGCCCGTTCTGCTTGTATTAGCTCTTAATTTTAAGATTACATTATTTGAGCCTGTTGAACTGTATGCTAAGAATTTACTGTCTTCATTTAGTACTCTTCTTAATGTATCAAAGCTAACACCGCCGTCTAATGAACGAGCAATTTTGTATGTAGTATCTGCACCAAAAACAAATCTGTATTTAGCATTTATTAATTTGGTTTGATCTACTACAATGGGTATAAGGCTTAAGTCTCTTCTGTTTGTATTAAGCGTATCACCGTTTGCATAGAAATAATTTGTACCGGCTGTAGGTGCTTCAGGTTTTATTGTTATCAATTGTGTAGAGAGGGAGTTTCTGATAACTTTTCCACCTTTAAGAACAGATGTAGGACTATTAGGTATTACGACTGCATAAGCTACTACGGCAAATTTATATTCACTTCCGACTATAAATTTATCATTTCCACCATATTCAGCAGAATATTGTGTTCCATTTAAAGTAATACTTCTTTGAATACCCTTATTTGGGAATCCCGAAGGAATATTCATTTTGTATGGAGGAACAATCGGGAATGGAGCATATTGCTCGTTACCGTTAATCACTACATTTGTTTTGAATGTGTCCACTACAACACCAATGCTGTCTCTCAAATCAAATGCATCAATAAGAGTTACATCACCATTGATTGTTTCCGGTCTTGAGAAATCAGGTAATGAAGTCGTTGATTTCTTTATTTCATAAATTTCATATCCTTGGAATTTATAAATACCCTGATTAAATAATTGGTCAGGATAATTAAATTGTTCTGATGCATCTCCCCATGAAAGTGTAACATTCACGTTTCCGATATTATTGCTAGGTTTGTAGCTAACATTTACAATCGGAGCAGGAGGTGGAGGAATAACTTTAAAGTTCAGATCGAATACTTTCTGAGCAATAGCGTCATTTCCTTTTAACTTTGTAACAGAGTTTTTATTGTTACTTCCTCTTGCTACAAACTGTGCTAACACGATATTTTGTGTATCACCAGGAGCTACAGTAAATTGTTTTGAGCCTGAGTTGAAGATAAAACGTCTATCTCCGGGAGGACTCGTTTCAACGTTACCGGAAGTAGCTCCACCGCAGTTTTTAACAACGCCTGTAAATTCTGTCCAGCCTTGAGCGGATTCAGGATCGCCGGGATAACAATATTTTGTAATTGCCGGAGGATTTACCGAAGCATCTAGCCATGGTGTTCCGTCTTTCTTGATACCTTGTAAATAATTATAAGCTTGTGATGGTGCTGAGGCAGGATCCTGCTCGCAAGTAAGACCACCACTACCCGAATTTGTGAAGTAAACAAACGAACTTAAACCAAGTTGTTTATAACCTCTTTTGATAATTTTGTTTTCAGATCCCGGAGGAAAATAACTTGTATCGGCATCTGTTGATAAACCAGGAATTAAAGGGCTATGGAAAAAGTCCATTCCTGCTGAAGGAGGAGCAACTCCATATTTGGCATCGTTATTAGTTGCATTATATACATATCCCATATTTCTTGTTTTATCGCAGCCAATATAATCGTCACCTGCATCACCTAAATCCGGGTCAACAACTACACCAAAGTGTGTTGAGTCCCAGTTTTTTCCTGATTTGTTTATTACAACCCAGTTCACGAATTGAAGATCTTCCAATCCAGGAGTTGTATATGCCCATAATGTTAAGTGTGTTTCAGCAAATATTGGTAAAGTACCACCTGAAAAACCTTCTGAAGTAGTATGGTTTGAGGGGTCAGCATCTGTTAAACAAACAAATATTGTTTGTGATGCATCTTTAATACCAGGTTTATCAACCAATGGATTATACTGTCCGTTTCCATCTACGTCAACAAAAGGAGCTCCGTAAGGAACCATTAATCCCCAGTTTGCGTAATCAGGATTTGTACTTGCATTATCACCGGCAACAACTCTATACAATTTAAAATTGCTGTTTGTTTTAAATTTAGGATCAGTAGGAAGAGTTTGGTCAACGTATCCAGGAGCATACTCTCCGTTATATGATGCATTACCAAGTCTTAAATTCCCATTGATGTAAGTTCCTATTGAAAGACCGGAAGTAAAAATTGCAGTTTTTCCGCTTCCCTTCGGCCATTCAAACCCGGCAGTATTAGTTGTTCTAATATCCTGATTAAAGGTTCCGGTATTTTGCACCCAGGTTGAAATGTTGTTGGCATTCAAATTTATCTGAGCTTTAATAACTCCATCAGTATTTGTAGGACGGAAATCGTAAGGATTTCCAGTAATCATTCTGACGTTGGGTTTTGCCCCAACATCAGCGATTAATATTCCCAGAAATAATAATATTATTAAATATTTATTTTTCATTTCTAAAATTTTCTAATTAATAAAATTCAAAACGGATTAACTTCTAAAAAACTATTTAGAAATTAACCTTTACGCCGAACTGCACTTGTCTTGGAGCACCCCAGTTACCAATTGTTTTAATTCTTTGGCTCCAATTATCTTTATAATTTTGATCTTGTGCATTACCTGTTGGCGTATTCAAATAACCGTTATCATCTGGTAATCCTGTTGCACCGAAAACGTTATTCACAATTTCTGTATTCAGAAGATTTGTGCAATAAACATAGAAGTTCCAGTTTGTTTTCCAGATAGGAACTGTCTTGTCAAGTCTCGCATCAATTTTTAAATTCCAGCCTCTGTAAGTTCCATTCTTTGTGGAAAGTGCAACGCCGTCATCACCAAATGCTGCAAGAGGAAGTTGTCTAACAGTGTAAGGTCTTCCGCTATTGAAGCTGAATAAAACATTCATTCCCAGATTTTGAAGTATTTTACCAGCAAATCCCTTTGGAGCATCTGACTCTCCGCCAAATCTGTAGTCCAGATTGACTGAGCCTGTATGTCTTTGGTCATAGTCCAATGGGAATGTTACGTTTGGCAATTCACCGCTTGGGTTTGCTGCCAATGAGAACTTACTGTTTGGATCCGAACCGATACCGGATGCATACAATAATGTGTAAGAAATATCTACTGCAAGTCTGTTCATTCTTCTCATGGAGAGATAGAAGTCAAGACCTCTTGATACGCTAAAGTCTGAATTGAAATAAAGAGCATAACCTGAAGGCACTGTTGCAGAACCTGTGATTCTTGCTGCACCTATTTGGTCAACCGTTTCTTTATAGTAAGCTGAAATACCTAAGTTTACAAAGTCACCTACTTGCTGCTTAATGCCAACTTCGTATGAAGTAAGTCTTTCAGGTTTTAAAGCTGAATTTTCTGCAACGTTCTGTACTGAGTTTGTAAAGAAGTATTTGAATGCTAATTTATTTATATATAAAAAGTCTAACGGTGGAATCTGGATGAATTTACCAAATTGCGCTGTAAAGATAGTTTGATTTGTTACAGGGAAAGAGAACCCAAGTCTTGGACTAAAGGTAATATTAGTTTCTGATGGTTTATAATCATCTGCTGTTAACAATTCACCGTCAGCACCTATTAAATCTTTAGGATCTTTTAATACGTCTGTTCCAACATTTAAATAATCCATTCTGATACCGGCATTAACTGTGAAATCACCAAAGTCAATTTTATCTCTTAAGTATGCTGCAGCAAGCACAGGGTGCTTTGCTTCAATATCTTCAGCTGATACAATCTGGTTTCCATACTGATCTCTTACATCATATCCGTATGAGTTAAGCAATACGTCTCTGCCAAACCATAAATTTTGTGGTGCAAAAGTCGGCAGACCTGATGAAGTGTCAATCGGATTGAAAGCAACTGCATTTGGGCCGAAATTAATTTTTCTTATAGTATGATATTTAAGTTCACCGCCGAATTTAAATTCGTGGTCACCTGCTTTTTTAGTATTAAGAGCTAAAGTTGCATCAAGCTTACCGCCGATATAGCTGATTTCTTTTTTATCATAGTTATTATAAACAGTGAAAGGTCTTCTAAATACGTTACCTGTCAATGGGTCAGGTTGAAGTGCTTGTCCTTGACCAGGACCATTTCCGCCTAAACCGGGTACATAGTTTGTGTCGCCATACTGGAACCAGTTGTCCTGGAAGAATGGGTCTGCTAATACGTCTTTAGATTTGTAATAACTTCCCTGAAGTTCATAGAAGAATTTATTAGATACATTATGAGTAATTCTACCATACATTAACTGGTCATCAATTTTTTCTAATGGATTTCTGAATGAATTTTCTTTCCAATATGACATCAGAACTCTTTGCGACTCAGTATTTGTTACAGAAGCTCCGAATCTGAAATTAATTGGAACGGGTTTTTTCAAATCAGATAAGTTGATACTTAATCTTCCTGAGTATGACCATAAGCTTTTTGCAAAGTTAGGAATAATGCCACCTGGGAATAATTGGTCAGCAATCCAACTTGGGTTTGCTACACCAAGATATTGTCTTTCAATAGAACCGTAAAAATTAATAATTTTTGAAAGGCTTTTTGAAGGAATTAACGGACCTCCAAACGATACGTTATATAAATTATATCTTTGTGAAGTTGTTTTAAGCCATTTTCCAGCAAGCACATCTGACTGCGCTTCTAATGAACCGGAATATACTTCTGTACCGCTTTTAGTTGTTACGTTAATAACACCTGAAAGTGCATTACCATATTCTGCGCCAAAACCACCGGTTAAAACTGCAATTTCTTGTAGTAATGAGTTAGGGACTGATGCGTTTGAGGAACCGTCAACAGGATTTGTAGTTTCAACACCGTCAACAATGATGGAGTTTTCTCCTGCACGACCACCGCGAATATTAATCTGGCCGCCTCTTTCATCCTGAACAACACCAGCTGTTTTAGATACTAAATTTGTAATACCTCTGATACCTGAATTTTCAATCTGCTCTGTTGTAATGTTTCTACCGCTTTGCTCTACATCTATACCTTTTCTTTCAGCATTAACTTCTACAATACCTGTAGTAAGTATTGAGGATTTCATTGAGATGACACCAAGTTTATTTTTAGTGTCAACTGAAATTTTTACATCGCTGATTTTCTTTGTAGCATAGCCTGTGAATGAAATCTCAACTGTATAAGAACCTACATCGACATTCAAAATAATGAATTCGCCGCTAGCATCAGTTTCTGCACCCAGACCGGCTTTTTCGACTACCTTAACAGTTGCACCCATCAATGGCTGATTATTCTCATCCACAACTGTACCACTGATAGAACCAGTAGTTTGAGAGTAAGCTGTGACCGATAAGAACAAAGTAAAAAAAACAGAAAGGGTAACAAATTTCAAAATTGTATTTACCCTCATTTTTCCCTCCGTAGTAAAGTTTAATAAAAAAGAATTACGTTTAAGTTAAAAAACCCTCATAATAAACATCTTATGTTATACTATGAGGGTTGAAATCATATATTATAAATTATATCAATCTTAAAATCAAGTTTGAGGAATTTTAAGATTATTTTATTAACATCATTTTCTTTGTTTCTTTGAAGCTTCCTGCTGTAATTGTATAGAAGTAAAGTCCGCTTGCTAAGTTAGAAGCATTGAAAGATACCTCTTGTACACCTGATGTTACTAATTGGTTGTTAATTACAGTTGCTACTTCTTGACCGTTTAAACTGTAAACTTTCAACATTACATTAGATGCTTGTGGTAAGCTGAATCTGATTGATGTTGATGGGTTAAACGGATTTGGATAATTTTGTTCTAAGCTATATTTATCTGCAACACCTGAAATTGTGTTAATTCCTACAGGAGCTACATAAGCAACTCTCCAGTAAACAGGATGTGCATCTGTTAATGTATTAGGTAAGTTTACGTTTGAACCAGGTACTATGTCTCTTTGTACTAACATGTTTACATAACCTGTAGCTCCTACCATATCGTTAGATGGAGAAATACTTGCATATCTCCAGTCTTGTCTTGGTGAAGTTGGGTTAACAATTCTTGGCTTTTTCCATGATGCACCGCCATTTCCTGACGCTGTTAAGTAGATATCGCCATAAGATGTTGTATCCGTGCTTCCTGTTGAAGAACTTGCTACCATCATAGAGATGAATAATGTATTTCCATCGCTTGAAACACCAATACTTGGTCTTGCGATAGGAGCAAGAACGTCGTTTGTTCCTTGATAAGGAGCATATGGAACTTTGCTAGAATCAGCTACAGTAACAAGGCCTGTTGTTGAGCTATAGAATAAAACTTTATTTGGAGCACCAGGGAAGAAGTTACCCGCAGTTGTTTGCTTTGTTGGAGCAAAAGCTACGCAAGCAACTGTTCCTTTATAAACTATTGACATACCTCTTAAAGCACCAAGAGAGTCTGTTGCAAAGTTTGCGGAATAAATTTTTACAGGAGCACCGAATGTTGTACCTGCATTTGTTGATTCCATTAAATAAACACAACCATAATTTGCAGGGTCATTAACGCCATCATTGATATAAGCTATACCAATTCTTCCATCAGAACCTCTTGCTAAAGCATAACCTTCAGCCGGGGCTGCGTTGTATGCTTTGTAACCTAAGAATGTATTCGCGGAAAGTGATGTTCCTACATTATAAAATGAGGAGTCACCAGGATTTGTAGAACCTGCAAAAACAAATTTATTTGCATTACTTACGTTAGAAGTACCAACAACTCTTGGCCAAATGTATTGGCTAGTTGCACCACCCGGATCAACAGTTGTGAATGAACCTAAACCTGGGAATGCGTCAATTGATAACTGTGTTCTAACGTTTGTTGAACTACCAGCATTATTATGTGATGCAATAATTGCAACACCTGAACTCAATCCTGAAATTGTTCCGAATCCGCATCTTCCAGAAGCTGGAACGTTAGCCATGAAATTCCAGGTAGCGCCCTTATCAGCACTGAAGAAGTACTGGATTGTTCTATCTGTCCAGCCTGATTCTTGCGAAGAATAGGTATAGACAGCATGAAGATTGTTTGGATTAGCCGGGTCCTGCCAAATTTGGAGAGGAGTTCCGTTTGACTCAAGGTCATAATAATTTCTTAATGTACCAACAGTTACAGTTGCAACTGCGCCAAACCAATCTGTTTGAGGCTCGCCGAAAGTATTAGCTACTTTGTAATCCGATACAAGACCGTTATTCACAGCTTTGAAACCATCGTCTGATTTAACGATTTTGTATTGAACTCGTGAAAACCTGTCGATTTGTTCTTTGGTGTAGATAGAGTTTCCGAATGAAACTTTTCCCACCAAAAATACGAATAAAGAAAGAAGGAATAATCTTCTTAACATTTTATATCTCCTTTTTGATTTTATTTACTAACAATTGATACGAATATACAACGAGGGGCTTATTATGTCAATGTAAAATTTGTTATTAAAGAATCTTTAAATTTCTGTAAATATTAGGGATTTAATTCTCTTTATAACTCATTACCTATGACGATTTAATTAAATATTATTGATTATTTCATTAAAAGTCAACTTACATAGTAAGTACTAGTTTCGACCGCTAAAAATATTTTTTTGCGGCGGTTTGTTATTTATAAAAATCTGCGACTTTTAAGAAAATTTCTTTTGCCATTTTCAAAGAACTTTCAATAGTCTTTCCGGCTATATGATTTGTGAGGATTGTATTTTTATATCTGAAGAATTCAGCATTAGGTGAGGGTTCCTTTTCGAACACGTCTAAACACACATAACGCAATTCGTTTTTATTAAGTTTCATAATTAGCTCTGCCTCATTAACAACTTCACCTCTTGATGTATTTATAAAGATAGAATCCTTACTCATCAAATCCATTTTTCTCCCATCAAAAAAATGAAAATTATTTTTATTCAACGGAATATGCAGGGTAACAATATCACAATTCTTTAATAAAAAATTCAGCGGTTTAAATTCTACCCTATGAAATTTTCCTGCAACTTTTTTATCTGTATCATTAGCATAGACTTTCATTCCGAACGCTTTGCATAGTTTTCCGACGTAGCTGCCTACATTTCCATAACCAATGATTCCGATTTTCTTACCAAGCAATTCGTTTCTTTTGTAATCGTAATTTAAAAAATTATTACTGCGCACAAGCTTATCACTATAAGGAATATTTTTCATTGCAGATAGAATTAGCCCAAGAGTATGCTCTGCCGCAGAGATCGCATTTCCTTTTTCTATATTCATTACTGCAATTTTATTTTTTTTTGCTGATGCTACATCTATGTTATCAAATCCTCGTGAGCACGTTGCAATAACTTTGAAGCTACACTTCGCTATAAATTTTTTATCAATCTTTCTTACGCTTCTTATAATGAGTGCATCAAAGTCTGAATATTTTTTTAAAATCTCTTCATTTGAGAGTAAATCGGCAACTCCAAAATCAACAACGGCTTCAAATTTATTTTTATTGAATACACTAAGTGAGTCGAGATTTATTTTATCTGCTATTACTACTTTTATTTTTTGCATAATTGTTATGTAGAAGAAAATAAAAAAAATAATTCTTTATAGAGAGTGAAAAAGAACACTGATATTTATCATGGGTATGATTGCACAGAGAAAATTCTAATCACAAAAAAAAAGGCAGCATCAAATAAATGACGCTGCCTTTTATATAAAATTAAATATAAATTTATTTTAGTCGCGTGGTTTTTCCAGCGCTTCACTTACCATACCCAGAATCTCGTTCTTTCCTTCTCCGCTTATAATAGAGAACGGGATGTAGTCGCGGCAGAGGTCTTCATTCTTTACAATCTTCGATGCTCTGTAAATTTGCTTCTGCATTTTATTAGCAGAGATTTTATCTGACTTCGTCAATACGATTGCAAAAGGAATTTCGTAATACTCCAGCCAGCTTACCATAAGTTCATCAAGATAAGTAGGTTCGTGTCTTGAGTCAATCAATACAAATACCATCTTTACATTTTGTCTTTCACTAATATAATCCTCAACAAGTTTTCTCCATCCTGCTCTTATTTGCTCAGGTACTTTCGCATAGCCGTAGCCCGGTAAATCTACTAAATAAAATTTTTCATTAATTAAAAAGTAATTCAATTGGCGTGTCTTGCCGGGGACTGAACCGATTTTTGCAAGCTTCTTTTTATTACAGATTTTATTCACTAATGAAGATTTACCTACGTTAGACCTTCCGACAAAAACGAATTCAGATAGTACAGACTTCGGGAGAGTCCGTAAATCGTAAATACTGTTTATAAATTCAGCGGAAGTAATTTTCATAGTTTGTTTTTTCCTTAAAATAAAAAACCCTAACTTTTAAAAAAAATCTGTAAGAATTCAATATTAAAAGTTAGGGAAAATTTTGATTTCAGATTTTAATTTTAGATTGCAGATTTTTTATATCTGGGGACTAAAAATATCCGAACAACTTAATTTCTATTTAAAGAGCTTATACTTTCTGTTTGCCCGGAGTTTTAGGCGTTGCTATTTTTTTTGTCTTAGCAGGTTTCTCATTTTTCGGAGCTGTTGCTTTCTTAGTCTTCTTTTCTTTTACCGGCTCTTTAGGAGCTTCATCTTTCGCTGAATCTTTTCCGCCTTTTTTCTCTTCCTTAGCATCCTGATGTTCTTTTTTAATAGAAACTACATCAAAATCAACAAACTCAATAATAGCAGTTTCGCCGCCATCACCTTGTCTGTGACCTGTTTTTAATACTCTTGTATATCCGCCGTTTCTCTCAGCAACTTTAGCTGCGATTTCACCGAAGAGAATTGTAATAGTTTCCTGATCTTTCAGGAATGCTTTTGCTACTCTTCTTAAGTGAACGCCTTTTTCCTGATTCGCATCTACGAATGCAAGGGCTCTTTTTGCTTTTGTTACAAGCGGCTCAATAACAGTTCTGAGCTCTTTAGCTTTTGCAAGTGTTGTATGAATTCTTTTATGCTTTATTAGTGAGCAGGATAAATTAGCAAGTGTAGCTCTTCTGTGACTTGCTGTTCTTCCTAATTTTCTTCCTTTTACGCCGTGTCTCATAATATCAATTAAAATTTACTGTTGTTAAAAATTATTTTTTTTCTTCTTTGATGTATTTATCTACATCCATTCCGAATTTTATTCCATAGCCGAAGCCTTCTACTAATTCACCAAGCTCTGCTAAAGATTTTCTTCCGAAGTTTCTGTAGTGGAGCATTTCTGATTCATCTTTTCTTACAAGGTCATGAATGTATCTGATATTAGCTGAACGTAAACAGTTTTGTGAACGGACAGATAAATCTAATTCATCAACAGGTGTTAATAATATTTTCTTGATAACTTCAAATTCTTCATCTTTCTCTTCCTTCTTCACTATCTCTTTTATTTCTAACTTAGGGTTCAGGTTTGAAACCATAGTTAATAAATCCTGCAATATTCTTGCTGAAGATGTTAAAGCTTCTTCCGGATTAATTGAACCGTCTGTATTTATATCAAGAACTAATTTTTCGAAATCTGTAATCTTACCAACTCTGGTATTTTCTACCAAGAAGGTAACATTATTTACAGGTGAAAATAAAGAGTCAGTAGGAATGAATCCTAATGGCAATGAAGCGTTTTTATTTTCATCGGAAGGAACATATCCGATTCCCTGGCCTATTCTTAATTCTATATCAAGAGCTGCATCTTTGTTCAAAGTTGCAATATGTTTCTCAGGATTTAGAATTTTGAAATCTGCTGTATTGGTTTGAATATCTTTAGCTGTAAAGGTATAAGGTCCTTTAAGCTTGAACTCAATCTTATTTGATTTACCTGTTAAATCTTTAAAACGAATTTCTTTAAGGTTTAAGATAATTTCAGAAAGATCTTCAATTACTCCTTTTATGGTAGTAAATTCGTGCTGCGCGTCATTTATTCTTATAGCAATAATGGCTGTCCCGTGCAGTGAGGAAAGTAATACTCTTCTTAATGAATTTCCAAGAGTAACACCGTAACCTCTTTCTAGCGGCTGGATAAAGAATCTGCCGTAAGTATCGCTGAAAGATGCTTCGTCTTTGTTGATGTGCTCCGGCATTTGAATATAACTATTGCTCATGTATGTTATAGGTATTTAATTTTTATTTTGAATACAACTCAACAATCAACTGCTCGTTGCCAATGAACTGTACTTCACTTCTTTCAGGAACCTTTAAGAACGTACCTGACATATTCGCTTTATCTAATGATAACCATTCCGGCATGAGTGTATCTTTCATTCTTTTCATTGCATCGTGAATCATTTCCATCTTTCTGCTCTTCTCTCTAACCTGAATAACATCACCTGCTTTTAACAAGTATGAAGGAATGTTTACCATTCTTCCATTGATTGTGAAATGCTTGTGTGATATTAATTGTCTTGCAGATTTTCTTGAAGGAGCTACACCTAATCTGTACAATGTATTATCGAATCTTCTTTCAAGAAGCTTTACAAGGTTATCGCCCTTAACACCTTTTTGTCTCGCAGATTCAGCAAAGTATGTTCTGAATTGCTTTTCAAGTACTCCATAGGTTTTACGGACTTTTTGCTTCTCTCTAAGCTGAACAGCGTAATCAGAAAGTTTAAACTTCTTGGTTGCGCCGTGTTGTCCCGGAGGATAGTTACGGATTTCGATAGGACATTTGTCACTAAAACATTTTGTTCCTTTCAGGAACAATTTTTGTCTTTCTCTTCGACAAAGCTTACAACTTGCGTCAGTATATCTTGCCATTTATAAAATGATTTTTGTGTATATTATTATTAAAATTGAAACTCTTATATGAAACTCTTCTTCTTTATACTCTTCTTCTCTTTGGAGGTCTGCATCCGTTGTGTGGAAGCGGAGTAATATCTTTGATGTATGTTACTTCAAGACCTGCAGTATTAAGCGAACGAACCGCTGCATCTCTTCCTGAGCCTACACCTTTGATTAACACTTCAACTTTTCTCAAGCCTGCTTCAAAAGCAACTTTTGCTGCTGAATCTGCTGTTACCTGAGCGGCGAATGGTGTATTCTTCTTAGAACCTTTGAAGCCCATTTTACCTGATGAAGCCCATGATATTGTGTGTCCTGCCATATCGGTAAGGGTTACAATAACATTGTTGAACGTTGCTTGTATGTGCGCGACACCTTGTGCATCAACGTGAAGTTTTTTCTTTGCTTTTTTAAAATTCTTAGCCAAAATATTTTTTTATAAAGTTTATAAAGTAATTAAAGTAAAAGATTATTTCTTAGCTGCGGCTTTCTTTTTACCTGCGACAGTTTTTCTCTTACCTTTTCTGGTTCTTGCATTTGTTTTTGTTCTCTGACCTCTTACAGGAAGACCTCTTCTGTGTCTTTTTCCTCTGAAGGTACCGATATCCATTAATCTCTTAATGTTCTGCTGTACTTCAGAACGCAATGCGCCTTCAAGTTTTACAGTAGAGATAATCGCTCTGATTTGATTTACTTCGTCATCAGTAAGAGCAGATACTTTTTTGTTTTCATCTATACCTGCTTCTTCCAAAATTTTCTTGGAAAAAGAGTTACCTATTCCATAAATGGATTGTAATCCTATTAGGATTCTTTTGTTCTTAGGTAAGTCTACACCGGCTAATCTTGCCAAATTTATTACTCCTTTGGTTTAAAAAATTTTAATGTTACCCTTGTCTTTGTTTGTGCTTAGGGTTTGTGCAAATTACACGTACAACGCCTTTTCGCTTAATAATTTTGCACTTATCACACATCTTTTTTACTGAACTTCGTACTTTCATATAGTTATTATTTATATCTGTAAGTTATTCTGCCTTTTGTTAAATCATACGGAGAGAGCTCGACAGTAACTTTGTCTCCCTGTAATATTCTGATGTAGTTCATTCTCATTTTACCTGAAATATGTGCAAGAATCTCGTGACCGTTCTCAAGTTTTACTTTGAATGCGGTGTTCGGAAGAATTTCCGTTATTACTCCATCAACTTTTATCGCGTCTTGTTTTGACATTCTTTTTATGAGGGGATTTTACAAATCCCGATTTAATCCCAATAAGTTAAAATTTCTGCTTTACCTTTTCTTACTACTATCGTGTGTTCAAAGTGTGCTGAAGGCTGACCGTCTCTTGCCGATACTGTCCATCCATCCTTCTTTGTAAAAACTTCATAACTGCCGTAGTTTACCATCGGCTCTATTGCAAGCACCATTCCTTCTACTAATCTTACCTTGTTATCAGGGTTATAATAGTTTGGAACAGAAGGGTCTTCATGTAAGTTTCTTCCTATGCCGTGTCCTACTAATTCTCTCACTATTCCATAACCGTTTCCTTCAACGTAGTTCTGAATTGCAACGGAAATGTCGTTAACAAAATTTCCTTCTACAGCCTGTTCGATACCTTTAAAGAGCGATTCTCTTGTAACCTTAAGAAGTTTTTTTATCTTGCTGCTCGCCTCACCTACTTCGTATGTGTAAGCTGAGTCGCCGTGATAACCGTTTTTCTTTGAACCAACATCTACGGAAATTATATCTCCGTTCTTTAAAACTCTGTCTCCGGGTATTCCGTGTACTACTTCATCGTTAACCGAGATGCATGCGCTCCCCGGGAATCTCTTCCCTTTTACCATGTATCCTTTAAAAGCAGGATAAGCGGTCTGGGAGAGTATAAACTCTTCTATCTTTATATCAAGTTCGCGTGTTGTAACACCTTCAACTATGAAAGGCTTTATAAACTTGAAGCTATTTGAAACAACGTCACAAGCTTCACGAATAAGCTCGATTTCCTTTTCAGTCTTAATTAAAGACATAATCTCTTAGTACCTTCTGGCTTTCATTTTGCCGGTTTTCATAAATCCGTCGTAATGTCTCATTAATAAGTGCGATTCAATCTGCTGCAATGTATCCAGTGCAACACCAACGATAATCAATAAACTTGTTCCACCGTAGAACGATGCTAATCCCTGGTCTAAACCTACTTTGTAAAGAAGTGTAGGAATGATAGCAATAATTGCTAAGAATATAGAACCCGGCAGTGTAATCTTTGTTAAAATGTTATCAATATAATCTGAGGTTGGTTTCCCTGGTCTTACACCCGGAATGAAACCGCCTTGTTTCTTCATGTTATCAGATACGTCTTTCGGATTGAAAGCAATAGCTGTATAGAAATATGTGAAGAAAATAATTAACAATGCGTATATGCCTGAATATGTCCAAGCTGTATGATCAAAATATTTTCCTAAGCTTTGCATAAAATCATTGTTCGGGAAGAACGATAAGAATGTATTAGGAACGAACATAATTGACTGTGCGAAGATAATCGGCATAACACCGGCCTGATTAACTTTCATCGGAATATACTGTGTAACTCCGCCGAATACTTTTCTTCCTACAACTCTCTTAGCATACTGCACCGGAATCTTACGTGTTGCTACCGTTACAGCAATAACACCCATGATAATCAGAACAAATCCTGCTATATATAAACCTTCAACTAATAAATTTTTTGCGCCTGAAGCAACTAAGTTAATTTCGTTGAACAGTGCATAAGGGAATCTGTCGATAATACCAACGAAGATAATAAGTGAGATACCGTTTCCGATACCGCGCTCAGTAATCTGCTCGCCGAGCCACATCATAAATACTGTACCTGCAGTTAAAAGAACAACAGTAGATAATGTAAAAATGAACGGTGAAATATCAGGGCTGATAATTGAAACTCCGCCAACATTTCTGCTTGCAAGCTGAACACTTACTCCCCATGCCTGAAGCATAGCTACAGGAATAGTTCCTAATCTTGTTAACTGGTTGATTTTTTTTCTTCCGTCTTCACCTTCTTTTTGTAATTTCTGGAAGTAAGGAAAAACTGCTCCGAGAAGCTGAATGATAATCGATGCGCTGATATAAGGCATAATACCTAATGCGAAGATGGCAGCTTTATTAAAAGCGCCGCCCACGAACATATCGTAAAGTGCAAATAAAGTATTATCGGCCTGATTTTTTGATGCCTCTGTTAAAGCAGCAACGTCAATACCGGGAAGAGTAATGTGCGCGCCTATTCTTACTACCACCAAAACACCGATAGTAAAAAGAATGCGTGTTCTTAACTCTTCGATTTTAAAAATATTTCTTATATTCTCAACGAATCCACTCATACTACTTTGGCTTTGCCTCCGTTTTCACTTTTTCTTTATCGCCTGATTCGATTAGAATTGCTTTACCGCCGTTCTTCTCGATTTTTTCTTTTGCTGACTTACTGAACGAATTAGCAGAAATTTCAATTTTTGCTTTCAACTCTCCGTTACCTAAAACTTTAAGCGGTTTATTTCTTCCGCTAATAACTTTGTTTTCTAACAATAAAGCAAGGTCAATTTTACCCGAAAAGTCTACACTGCCCTTATCGATATGTTTCTGTAATTCACCTAAATTTATTGTTAAATACTCTGTTCTGTTATGGTTTTTAAAACCTCTTTTAGGGAGTCTTCTTAAAAGGGGCATCTGACCGCCTTCGAACCAATCTCTGTGCTTTGCACCGGCTCTTGACATTTGGCCTTTATGACCTTTTGTTGAAGTACCACCGTGACCTGAACCCTGACCGCGTCCTACTCTTTTTCTGTTTTTTCTTGAACCTTCAGCGTATTTTAAGTTGCTTAGAATATCCATTAATTTGCGAATTTATTATGATTGAATTTTTCGAGAATTATTTACTATATAAAATCAAAAAAATTCCTCCATGATTCTACATCACGGAGGAATTTGTAAAAACGAATTATATTAAATATTAGAAGTGAACTTTTAACATTACACTCATAATACCAGTTCCGATAAAGGAAGCTGTAGGACCTTTAACGGTCGTTGTTGTTGTTGTTGTTACAGTAGCTTCAGGAGCTGAATTGCTCTTGAACCCTAATGTATATTTACCACCTAAAGACATACCAGGTGTGAAATACCAGTCAAATCCCATGTTTAAGCCTGCGCCAAAACCGGTACCTTTTGTTTCAACTGTAGAAGTAGTTGCACCTGAAACACTTGTTAATTTTGCGTTAACCATTGCAAAACTTGCATCTAAACCAACGTAAGGTGAAATGCTGTACATTGACATCATGTGATAATCAAAGTCTACAGCAAGACCGAATGTTGTTCCGGTTAATTTTCTTGAACCGTTTACATAAGTAGCTTCAGTTGTTCCGCTTCCAAAGTTCAAACCGCCTGTTAATGACCAGTTTGGTGATAAGAAAAACTGAACACCGATACCTGCTAAGTTTTGATCACCAGCATTCAATGAATCCTGAAATAATGATGAAGAACCTGCATTAACTGAACCTAAGTTTGATTGAAATGGTGTGTACATGAATACCATTGCACGTGAACCCTTCCATACTTCAGGTTTTACACCGTCCCATCCTTTGTTCGCTTGACCAAAAGATGT
>JBBRQV010000021.1:0-29544 GCA_038225955.1 Ignavibacteria bacterium
GGCAAGATAATTTCTAAATTCAGAGTATCACGCATTCTTGGAAATGACGAAGAAAAACTTGTTGCAGGCTCGCCGATACTTTTTATAATTGCTCTTACAAAAGAAGAGTATAAAAAAGAAGAACTTTCAGGTTTGTATTCAGTAATTTCTATGGGAGCAGTGATACAAAATCTCTGGCTTTCGACTACCGCGCTCGGAATGGGAATGCAGTTTATTTCTACGCCCGGAGAGATTCCAGAAAACTGGGCTAAGATAATTAACATGCTTGAAATTCCTGATACATATGAAATGATGGCGATTTTTAGAATGGGTTATGTAGATAAAGATATGAAGCGACCTACGATAGACTGGAAATCATCTCAGAGAAAATCCCCCGAAGAACTCAGCTTTAAGAATAAATGGAAATGAATTTCTGCGAATTAAAGTATACCCTTTATTATAATGGGTAAAACATATAAGTTGTTTTTATCTCTTACATTCAAAAACTCTTTTCAAACTTTAAATAAAAATTATGAATTTAAATGAACCTATCATTGCTGAAATGCAGCATGAAGCTGTATCAACAAGAAAAATGCTTGAGCGTATTCCTGAAGATAAATTTACATGGAAGCCTCACGAAAAATCCATGTCACTTGGTACATTAGCTGCCCACGTAGCTGAAATTAATGCCTGGGTAGATAACACCATAAACAATGATGAGTTGGATTTTGCAACAAGCGGTTATAAACCTTTTGAAGCAAAAACCACTGCTGAGCTTGTAAAATTTTATGATGATAATTATACTAAAGCAATTGATATAATGAAAAATAATGCTACTAATGAAAATTTAATGGGAATGTGGTCTTTGAAAAACGGAGAAACGACTTACATGACTATGCCGAGAGTTGCTGTTATCAGAGGGTTTGTACTTAGCCACATGATTCATCACAGAGCGCAATTAGGTGTGTACTTAAGAATGCTTGATGTTCCTGTTCCTTCTTCATACGGCCCTTCTGCAGATGAAGGTAATATGTAAATTAAAAAATTCTCCTTCCCAAATTCCTGTTTGGGAAGGAACTTGATGGCTTGGAAAATCTTCTCACATACTCTGCTTTAATTCTTTACATCTTAAATTATCTTGTCGGATGGTTTTTGTATCTCAAAATCATTTCTATGAAAAAAATAACTCATCAGGTTCTTTTCGCAGGAATAACAATAAATCTGGTTTTAGTTTTGTTATTTGTAAACTTTTCGTGGTTTATTATCATTTCGCTTCTATGTATGATAATTTTACCATTCGGAAAAAAAGGGGGGAGTTACCACATAGTAATTTCTTCTATGGGATTAATTTTTTATGTAATTTACTTCTGTACTTTACTTAGCAGGTAAAATCTTTCCTCTCACTTGACCAAAACCAACTCTGTATCCATCACCTTGACAATAAGCTTTCATAATAACTGTATCACCGTCATTGATAAATTTTCTTTCTTCACCATGAGGTAGTTTTATCGGTTCGGCACCTCTCCATGTAATTTCAAGCATACTTCCGCGTGATTCTTTTGTATCACCGCTGATGGTTCCTGAAGCAAGTAAATCACCCGTTTGCATATTACATCCGTTCACCGTATGATGTGCAAGCTGCTGCGGCATATTCCAGTATAGATATTTAAAGTTTGACTGACAAATTTCAAACGGCTCTTTTAATTTTTCATTCTCGATAAAAACCTGAAGCTCTATATCAAAAGTCTTTTCTCCTTTGCTTTGAAGATAAGGGAGCGGTTCAAATTCAGGTTTTGGGCTTTCGCATCTGAACGGTTCAAGCGCATCAAGTGTAACTACCCATGGAGAAATTGAAGTTGCAAAATTTTTCGCGAGGAACGGACCGAGCGGTACATACTCCCATGCCTGAATATCCCTTGCGCTCCAGTCGTTCACAATCACCATTCCGAAAATATGCTCTTCAGCATTTTCAACGGAGATAGAATTTCCTATATCATTTCCCTTACCTATGAAAAACCCCATCTCAAGTTCAAAATCCATTAGCTTGCTTGCGCCGAATACGGGATTCTCAGCATCAGCAGGTTTTGTTTGTCCTTTTGGTCTTATTATGTCTGTCCCACTAATTACAATAGAACTTGCTCTACCATGATAAGCTACCGGAAGATGCAGCCAGTTAGGCATTAACGCATTTTCTTTGCCGCGAAACATAATACCGACATTTGTAGCATGCTCTTTTGAAGAATAAAAATCCGTGTAATCTCCTATGGAAACAGGCATACACATAATAGCATCACTCATAATAATGAATGCTTCCTGTCTTAATTCTTTATTATCTCTCAATTCAGAATTATCTGCTGAAAGTAATTCCTGCAAACGCGTTCTAATTTCTTTCCATACTTTTTTATCCTGAGACATGAAAGTATTTAACGCAGCTCTGTTAAATAAATTTTGCTCACCGGATGAATTTGGTAGTAAGCCTTCATCTTCAAGGACGGATAAGTCCAGAATGAAATCGCCTATGGCAATACCGATTCTTACTTCGCCGTCAGGTTTGGGTTTAAAAGCTCCGTATGGGAGATTTTGTATTGGGAAGTGAGTATCAGTTGAGTATTCTATAAAAGATTTCATAAGTATATAAAATTACATTAGTTTTAAATTTATTAAATCCTCTCTTGGTTCATCGAATGAGCATGAGCCGTAAGATATTACAAAATTCTTTCTTGCATTTTCTATAACCTTCATAGGAGATTTAAATTCCTTCCAATAAAAGTTCTTATCATCAAATCTAAAATTCTCTGCATCTTCGTCACATAAAATATTCATTAAATCCTCTTCTAATAAATCATTGCCATACAATAAAATTCCTGTGCCGAAGACATTTAAAAACCCATGCATTTTTGTTTTCACTGCTTCGTTGTAATGTCTTATAGGGTGATGAAGCCCCGCTGTAAACTTCAAAGGAATTTGGTTTTCATAGCAAGATTTTATCACATAAGCGATTTGTTCTACTGTGGGAAAAGCTGCTACTTCAACTCCGCCCGTTCTTAATTTAAAACCACTCCTTGGAAAATTTTCATCCTGTGCGAATAACGCATTATGCCTCTTTAAAGCTGAAGCAAAATTATCTACTGAAGACTTCCAACAATTTTTTAATGGTATCTCAAAGAATTTTTTTACAGGTAATACTAAGCTTTCTTTAAATATTGAAGAGACATTATTTAAAACTTCATACATTGCATTAACATTATTTTCTAAAACTAAATCTTCCGATAATCTTACTTCAAATGCATCTGTCGGAAATGTAGTTTCAGTTTCTTTTAGAAATTTTATAATCTGTAATAAATCTTCACTGGTCCCTTTTATAAATTCTTCAACATTACTTCCGCCTCTTCCAAGAACTGAAACAGGGAAAGATTTTTTATTCGATTCATCTTTACTTATTAGTTCTACCAAAGCAGATAAGTGCTTTGCAGGACAAATAAACTTTGATAAAATCCATTCATCAGCTTCATTAATATATCCTGTGAATTCTTTATAGGCATCGGGCAGCGAAAGAGAAGCAGGGGGAAACAATCCTGCGTAATCGATTAAGTGGGTTATTAACGCTTTTAATGAGTTAGAAATCATATAAGCAAAATTAATCTAATCCAATTAAAAGAGAAATGTAAACTAATATCTTAATTTATCGCACTAACCAAAAAATGCCCGACAAGTAAAACTCATCAGGCATTTTTTAACATATATAGAGGTAATACAAAAACTATTTTACCAAAACCATTTTTAATGTTTTACTGAAATCTTTTCCTGTAGTTGATTTAGCTGCAATTCTATAAAAATATGTTCCACTTGAAAATCCGTTTCCATTAAACTGTACTGTGTAAAATCCCGCAGTCTGCTGTTGGTTTACAAGTACATTCATTTCTCTTCCTGTCATATCGTAAATTCTTATTTCAACTTTTGAATCGAAAGGAAGTTCATAATCTATCTTCGAAGTCGGGTTGAAAGGATTAGGATAATTCTGACTCAACTTATAATCCTTCGGTAAACCTACCTCAACTTCATTGTGTAAATCATAATATTTGAATGTTCCGTTGAAGTCTATCTGCTTCAGTCTATATTTGTATTTTCCTGTTTGCAGTCTTCTGTCATCAAAAATATAATTCTTCGGTTGATTTGAGTTCCCTGCCGCATTAACTGAACCAATTTTACTCCAGCTATCCGTTGAAGAAATTTTTCTTTCGATTTCAAATTTAGAAGAATTATGCTCTGATACCGTGATCCATTTTAAAGTTACATCGTTTCTATTTGTTGTTGAACTAAATTCACTTAATTCTACGGGTAGAGGACTGTCTAGTCCTGTAAATGAGAATAATGAGAATGAAGTTAAATGATAAGCAATTGCTCCTTGGAAAAATCCTGAATTATCGTAGGTGCTACCGGGTACATATCCCCACGTGACTCCATAGTCATTGCTTTTTGCCATTGCAAGATTAGAAGATGCAGGGGCTGTGATATTGTTTAACTCTCTGTCATCAAATGCTAGCTTTAAATCATAATCAAGTCCGGTTGAATTTCCCGTTACTAAAATTTTGAAAAAACTATTTCCGAATGAGTTAACAGCATTTGGCGGATTACTTCCACCGTAGTAATATAAAGATAAACTTGTTGGCTGCACAGCGGTATTAAATTTTATTGAGCCATAAAATCTTTCATTCTGATAAATCGGATACTCATACCCTATGTCAAAAGGTCCGGTAATAACAATCGGCGCTGTTTCAACATTAGGAGTAACTTCTGATGCGCCAATAGTTGTAGAACCTGTAGTCAATAAAGTTGAGCGCGGTGCTCCATTGAAATCCGTAGAAACTACTGGCGTTGTTTCCGGGTAGCCCATGCCTTTAACGTAAAATCCTTCGGTTTGATTTGGATTAATTCTTAAATCACAGGTTGATACACTTTGAAAAAAATTAGATACATTGATTGTATTTGCTATTCTCATTGAAGAATTTGCATCTCTTCCTGCGCTTGCTAATTTCCAGTTATATAAAGAGACAGGAGTACCTAGATCTTCATATAGGTAGTCCTCAAGGAAACCGGTATTTCTTCCGACAAAGAAATTGTAATTCATGAACATACCGTAATCAACATTTTTATTTCCTATACAAAGATGTTGAGCAGTTCCTGAAAAAATCGTTCTATTGTTATAAAAAATATTATTCTTGGTATTCCAAGTTGAAGCATTTGAAAATGAATTTTCTCTCATTGCGCAATATGTCTTCGCTGTTCCCGTAGATTGACCTCCGATATAAACAGAGTTGTAAAGAATATTTACTGTTGTGGTCGAGCTGAAATCTTCTATTCCTATAATGCTTTGGTTGCCTATGCTTGTTGGTTCAATCCGTATTTGATTGTTTATTATGTTCGTTGTGTTAAATGTACCTGCGCTTAATAAATAAATTCCATAGAGAGGATTTGTAGAACCGAACGGACTAATATTAATTTTATTTCTGGTTATCGTTGTATTCTGCGCTTCTAAAATATACATACCGTAAACTGATTGGCTTGTGTACATATTATAAATTTCATTATCTGCGATTAAGTTTGTACCGTAAGCTTGAAATCTTAAGGGGAAAAGAATAGCACCGTAGTCTTGGGACTGATGAAATTTATTGTGAGATATTGTTACGTTTTCATTGGAGGATGCCTTATCCATACTAATGCAGAAACCACTGAAATCCAGAAAGTCACAGCTATCTATTTTTGTACCTGTACAGGCTGAATCATGTCCGCTGATATTTTCAAAATATATTGCCGTTTTATATCTTCCTGTATACGTTCCTGCTGAAGGTCTAAAATCACAATTGCTTATTGTATTGCTATCACACCCATTCGCTCCCGGATAATTATAGAAATAAAAAATAGGGTCTGTTGCGGTATTACTTTCAAGAATGCAGTTCCGTATAGTATTTTTATGAGAGTTATCATAAAAATTTACTATTGCCTTCGTTTGGTTATTATTTCCATCACTTACAAACCGTAAATACTTACCCGTTCCCGTATTGGGGTTTCTGCCATCTATAGTAAGATTGCTCATACTATTCAAATAGACATTGTTTGAGAATGAGTTGATATTTTCAAAAGTTCTAACTGTATTTCCGTCAGGTCTTATAGTTACTTTATAGTTATTAGGATTACTGTTAGTATTGCTTAAACCTATCTGGTCGTCTCCTATAATATCTCCGCCTAAAACTATAGTTACATCACCTGTAACTATACCTGTATTGTAGTAATATGTAAACAGGCCGAATGAATTATATAACGGAGCACCGCCTGCTTTAATGTAATACGTTCCCTGTATTCCCACTCTTAATGCATAGCTAGAAATTGTTGCTGTCGGTTGAGAAATTACACTCACTAAAGGACTTCCCGGACTAGCGCCAAAAGCATTTGAATTAAAATTTCCTGAGTTATCTTCTATAGCAACAAAATATTGAATTGAAGTTGCATCTCCTGTTATAGTTGAACCAGGATTCATTAAAGCATAATCTATCACAAAGGAATAACCTCTCTCTCCTCCGACATCTGAAGTTGTTCCTGTGCAATATCTCCATCCCATGGGGTCGGAAGGTGTGTTTGTTGCAACAGGTAAGTTTGTATTCGGGTCTGCCACTCTCTTATAATATACTCTTGGTGGATTTGTATTTGAGATTGATTTATTATCGGATACAAAAACAAAGTTTGTTAAAGTTCTTGTAGTATGTACTGCTAAGTCCTGAGTTAAATTTGAATAATAAATATACGGTTCCTGTAAATCTATTGTCGGGTCACCGTAGTCAGCTTCGTATGCTCCCATGTCAGGTCTGTTTGCGCTTGGAATTGATCTTGTGTTGCCATTAAAATCTGTATTAAAGAATGCGTTTAATCTTGCGCCGCCATTTGATTGTTTATTGTTCAGCGGCAAAGTTAAGTCAGCGGGAGAATTTGTTGGACTGTTATATTGCGGGTCAGATGAAAAACAGAATGTTGCATTGGCGTTATTAGCAGTTTTAAAATCTGCAAGAGTATTAAGGTCAGTTGTTGCATTACCTGAAAAAGTTCCGCCGTTACCATCGGCAGTCAAATTGTTGTAGCTTATTATAAGGTTAGAATAAACGGGGAAGTTTATTTTAAGAACGTAATGTCTTCCAGTTCCTATGCCCGGGCTTCCTGTGCTACCTCTTGTGTTGTAAAAAATATTATTGTAAAATTGATTCTGTGTATTATTGGTTAAGTAATAACACATCGTATTTGATATGTTGGAAGATTGTGTTCCTCCTATGTAAATACTATTAAATGCGATTATCTTAGATGAAAAAAAACTTGTATCATTTATTGCTTTTATAGTTGCGTCTGTTGTAATTCCGTTGCCGAGAGAAATAACATTACTATGAATATATTGTCCGCCGAAACGAATACCTTCCACGGTAGATTTATTTGCTGTCTGAGTCTTTACATCATAAACCATATTTCGTTTTGTTTCACCGCTGACTTCAAAAATTCCTACTGCATAAATATAATTGACTGTGGTATTTGTGTTAATAATATTGTAAACACGATTATTTAAAACATTTCCAAAGCCATAAATCCCTACTGCTCCGCCTAAAATACCTGTTGTTGAACTGTTAGTACTAATATCGTGCACAAAATTTGAATCAAAGTTCGTTGTATTTGATGTTGCGTATATACCAATTGCGCAGCTTTTTATTCCTGTGCCGCAGATTGAATTTAAATTATTAATCTGATTTCCTTTGAAAGTGTTTGGGTAACTTTGATTGTTCACATGATAAATTCCAAACACCTTTGAGCTTCCCGTAGAGGAAGAAAGCGCTTCAAGATTTTTTATTGAATTATTTGTGATTGTAAGATAGCCCGCCATTCCGTTTGTTCTTATCCCTGCACATAGAGTTGTATCTGAGTTAGTTCTAGTGCGGCAATTTCTTATAGTACAGTTTAGTATATTAACTGTGGGATATATACTCTGCTCTACATTGTATCCGACAAATTGACTAGATGCAGTTGCTGTTAATGAACCGACTGAAATCGAATTTGGAGTTGCAGTAGTAGATGAATCTCCTATAATATTATTTTCAAAATTGTAAGTGCTTTGTGCGTTAATATTAAAAGCATAAAATTTTGATGCTAAAGTATTCACCGAACCTGCAACCTCAATAGAGCCAATTGTATTATTCCTTACATATTGAGTTCCACCTCCATTGGTAAAACTTATTCCTGTCGCAACTGCAATCCCCCCTGTATGTGTTACTTTTATACTTGAGGCTCCGCTTGTTTTTCCTATGCGATTGGAATCAATATATGAATCATATAAATTAGTATATAAAATTCCGCACCATGAACCTACTGTAGGATTTGAAAAATTTCCTGTAGTGAAATCAAATCCGTCAATAATGTTATTTTTTATATATGTACCGTTTTGTGTTGAAGCTGCACTTATACCTACGAAAGTTGTATTATTCGAGGAAGAAATTATAGCAGGCGCTGTTCCTGCTGTATCAGCATATCCGATTACGTTATTTGTTATCTCGCAAGAAGTCGTATTTCCTATTGAATAAATTCCATAAATTGAAGTTGTTGCCGTTGGTGCAAACGCCGATGAATAGTATATATGATTATTTTTTATTTTCCAATTTGAAGCTCCTGAAGAGTAAATAGAGCCGCTTGTACTTCCTGAAAGTATTACATCATGAATATAATTTCCGGAGATAGTTACGTTATCAGAACTGCCTGCCGCGTATATTCCATATTGCGGAAATGCTGAAGCAGAAATATTTCCAATGTTGTTCCCACATAATACAATATTTTTATTTCCGTTAGTTGTTGCAGAATTTGTAATTGCTATACCCATTCCGCTATTACTCTGGATATAACAATTCCTGACTGTATCATTCTGAGCATCATTAAAAAAGTGTAAATTAGCATAAGTAAAAACGTAGTTAGGACTTCTAAAAGCTAATGGTCCCAAACCTCCCGGCATTGTTCCATCAATTGTAAGATTATCAACCCCATTAAGATAGAACATAGGACCGCCTCCTGAGTTATCTATATTAATTTGTCCTACAGCACCTGGTTTTATTCTTATTGAATTATAATTTGCGGAGCCGCTTCCCGAATAATTTAACTGAATAAAAAAGTTCGATGTGTTTGCATTTATTGTGATTACAATATCTCCCTGATGAGTTCCATTATTAATAAAGTTAAAGGCATTGCTTAAGCTTGTGTAACTTGCGGATGATGTTCCTGAAGTTGCAGTTACATCAACTTGTGAAAATGATTTTAAGGGTAAAATCAGTAGTGATAGAATTAATAGAATAAGTGTTTTCATTTTATGTAAAATTTTATTACGGTAAAGTTATGCAAATATGTAAAGCAGAAAAAATTAAATTCCATATAGATTCTTACAAGTTTTAACTAGTTGATATTTTAACGAGATAAGCTGGTTGTTGAAAATTAAATTGAGATGCAGTCGGATTGTCTGGAGCGAATTTCTCGCTTAAATAATCCGTTATTTATAGCTATTTTTAATTATGGAGGCTGAAAAATTCCTGATAGAAAATTCATTTGTAAGTTCTGACGAGATTGTTGAAATAAAAAATCCTTACACTAAAGAAATTGTAAAAAGGGTTTATAAGTCGAACAAAGAGCATATAAACCAATCCTTAAATTATCTCTCTTCGGTTTTTTCTAAATACAAATCAACACCAACCTATATTAAAGCAGAGCTTCTTTCTAAAATTTCAAATAAAATATCTGATAGAAAAGAAGAGCTTGCGCAGTTAATAACACTTGAAACAGGAAAGCCTATAAAATTTTCACGAATAGAAGTCGAGAGGGCAGTGCTTACTTTTCAGCTTGGCTGCGAAGAAACAAAACGAATTGAAGGCGAAACATTATCATTAGATTTGTTAAAAGGCTCTGAAGGAAAAAAAGGAATTGTAAGAAGATTTCCAATAGGGATTATTTTTGCAATCACTCCATGGAATTTCCCTATAAACTTAGTCGCACATAAATTATCACCTGCTCTTGCATCGGGGAACGTTGTTTTGTTAAAACCTGCCAGCGCATCCTTGTGCTGCGGAATTGAACTCGGTAAAATTGTAAAAGAGGCAAGCGAAGAAGTCGGGTTAGATTTCTGTCCTGTTAATGTAATTACATCTTCGGGCGGAGACATAGAACAATTTCTTGGCGATGATAGAATTAAAATGATTTCCTTTACAGGAAGTCCACTTATCGGATGGGGTTTGAAGAAGCATACAAATATGCAAAAGCTATCATTGGAACTCGGTGGAAATGCAGGAGTAATAATAGATGAAACTGCGGATATAAAACTTGCCGCTGCAAAAATTGCAATAGGCGGATTTGCGCAGGCAGGTCAAAGCTGTATATCCGTTCAAAGAGTTTTTGTACATAAGAGTAAATACGAAGAGTTCAAAAAAATTATGCTTGAAGAAACTGCAAAGATGAAATACGGAAATCCTTTTGAAGAAGATACAATGGTTGGTCCCATGATAAATGAAGGCGAAGCTAAAAGAGTAGAAAGTTGGATAAACGAAGCAGTTGAAGCAAAAGCAAAAATTCTTACTGGAGGCAAAAGAGATAATGCAGTTGTGCAGCCTACTATTATAGAAGACGCGGATAAAAATTTAAATATAAACAGTAAAGAAGTTTTCGCTCCACTTATTACAATAAAAGAGTTTGAAGATTTTAAATTAGCCGCAAAGGAAGTAAACGATTCCATTTTAGGCTTACAGGCAGGCGTGTTTACAAACAATTTTGCAAATGCAATGTATGCCTATGAAAACATCGAAACAGGCGGAGTAATAATCAATGACGTTTCAACTTACAGAATGGACTCAATGCCCTATGGCGGAGTAAAACAATCAGGCAATGCGCGCGAAGGCGTGAAGTATGCTATAGAAGAAATGACGGAAAGAAAAGTTATGGTGTATTAATTTTAACCCTTATTAAAAATGTTTAAAAAAATTTTAATAGCCAACCGTGGTGAAATTGCTGTAAGAGTTATTAATACAGCCAGAGAAATGGGAATTAAAACAGTTGCTGTTTATTCTGATTTCGATAAATATTCACTGTTCTCAAGAAAAGCAGATGAAGCATATCACATAGGCGCATCGCCTGCTGCAGAAAGTTATCTTTTAGCAGATAGAATAATTGAAGCCGCGAAAAAATCAGGCGCGGAAGCAATTCATCCGGGTTATGGATTTTTATCCGAGAGAGCTTACTTCGCAAAGCTTTGCGCAGATAACGGAATAAAGTTTATAGGTCCTACACCACACGCTATTGAACTTTTAGGAAGTAAAACTAATGCAAAAAACATTGCGGCAAAAGCAAATGTACCAACTGTACCGGGTACAAATCATGCGTTGGTATCAGTTGAGGAAGCAAAGGAAGTCGCCGAAAAAATCGGCTATCCTGTTTTAATAAAAGCTTCAGCTGGCGGCGGTGGAAAAGGAATGCGAGTTGTACATCACTCGAAAGATCTTGAAGCGTCTATGAGAATGGCTCAGAACGAAGCACGTTCTTCATTCGGTGATGATAGTGTATTCATAGAAAAATATGTTCTAGACCCACGTCATATTGAGTTTCAGATTCTTGCTGATGAGCATGGCAATGCTGTTCACCTTGGAGAACGTGAGTGCTCAATGCAACGGCGACACCAGAAAATAATTGAAGAAACTCCATCTGTTATAATGGATGAAGCTCTTAGAAACGAAATGGGTGAGAGCGCAAAACGTTTAGTGGTTGAATCAGGTTATACAAATGCCGGAACAGTTGAGTTTATTGTTGATAATGATAATAAATTTTACTTCTTAGAAGTGAATACAAGATTGCAGGTAGAACATCCTATTACTGAAATCAGAACAGGGCTTGACCTTGTAAAAGAGCAGATAAAAATTGCATATGGTGAAAAGCTTTCTTTTAAACAGGAAGATGTAAAACTTAATGGCGCTGTAATCGAGTGCAGAATCTGCGCTGAAGATGCCGATAATAATTTCCTTCCCTCTATTGGAAAAATTGAATACATGTCTAAGGAATGCGGAAACGGCATAAGAGAGGACAGCGGTATTGAACAGGGTGATGAAATATCGGTTTACTACGATTCAATGATTTCAAAATTAATTTCCTATGGCGCAGATAGGGTTACGGCAATTGCAAAAATAAAAAGAGCTTTGAAGGGATATAAAATATCAGGTGTGAAAACGAATACAAATTTTCTTTTGAGTTTGCTTGAGTCTGATGCTTTTATCTCGGGAAATTATAACACACAGTATATTGAAAAGCATTTTATGAAAGAATTAAAAGATACTGCTGCAACTAAAGATATGACGCTTGCTGCTTCATTAGCGGCAGCTATTTTAAAATCAGCGAATGGAAGTTCTGATCACAAAACCATTCTGAAAAACAAATCAGAAAGTAAGTGGGCAATTCGTAAATTTGATAACTTCAGATAAAAAATATGAGCTTATACATTACAAATATTGCAGGTAAACCTGAAACAAACTCTTTGAATATTTTAAATGAGAATGAGTTTACATTTAACGATGAAAACTATTCGTTTGAATATAAAATATTAGATAAAGGTGTTTTGCTATTTAGAATAAATGATAAAAACTACACAGTGGAGTATGAGTTAAACGAAGATGAAAAAGAAAATAATGAGTTTACCTTTAATATAGATTCTCATGTGATAACAATGGTATGTAAGAATGAAATGGATATATTAATCGATAAAATATCAGGAGGCAAGAAAGAGAATAAACAAAAGAATGAAATAAATTCTCCTATGCCGGGCATAATATTAAAGATAAATGTAAAAGAAGGTGATGAAATTAAGAAGGGTGATGTGATACTTGTACTTGAAGCAATGAAAATGGAAAATGAAATAAAAGCGTCAAGAGATTGCAAAATCAAAAAGATTAGTGTGGAAGAAAAGAAGTCTGTTAATAAAAACGAATTATTGGTAATATTGGAGTAAGGTAAGCCCCAAAAATAAATTATAAATGTTTTTAGCATTTGCATCTTTAGTCGCAGCAGTAGTTCCAATGTTCACCTATTTAGTTTTAATATGGTGGCTTGATAGAAACGACCGCGAACCATTCTGGCTTGTCTTCCTGAATTTTTTCTGGGGAGCGACTGGAGCAATTTTTCTTGGTATTATCGGAAGCCTTATTTTTCAGGTTCCTTTAAATGTAGTTATTGAAGGATTTGCCGGCGGGCATAATTCTCAATTAACGGATTTATCCGGAGCTGTTGTTACTGCCCCGATTGTTGAAGAGTTTACTAAAGGAATTTTTCTTTTGATGATGTCTTTTAATAAAAGATTTGATGGAGTGGTTGATGGAGTTGTTTATGGCGGCGCAATCGGACTTGGCTTTGGTATGACGGAAAATTTTTTATATTTTGTTAATTACGGCAATACACCGGAATCATGGTTATATCTTGTTATCATCCGGACTTTATTTTCAGCAGTGCTGCACTGTTTATCACAGGCAACTTTCGGAGCGTTTATCGGTTATGCAAAGTTTAAACCGCTTCCACTGAAGTTTATTATTATTCCGTTAGGATTTTTAGCTGCAGTATTTTTGCACTTCGCGTGGAATTTATCAGTAAGCTTTGAAGCAACTTCCATTCTGGGATTTTTGTTTTTAATAATGTACTTCATAGCATTCTTTGCCATATTTCAGATTGCAGTTTACTTCGAAGGAAAGACAATCAAGAAAGAATTACAAGAAGAATCACAAAATGGAATTATACCGCCCGAACACATGAACTATCTTCCTTTTGTTACTCGGCGAGGAAAGTATGGCTGGTGCCCGCAGGGGGTAAACCAGAGAGATTATATTAAAACGGCAATTACGCTTGCGCTGAGAAAAGACCAATATAAAAATTCAACAGGAATGAAAAAAAGTGATTACGAGAAGGAAGTTGTTCAGTTAAGATATAATATTCAGATGATGTTTTATAATGCTTCGGTAAATTATTATTCAAAGCAATGATTTTACTTTCAATTGTAATTGTAAACTGGAATACGAAAGATTTAATCGTTGATTGCTTAAATTCAATTTACAGTATACAAGATTACAATTCATTAAAAGAAAAATTGGAAGTAATAGTTATTGATAATGGTTCAAAAGACGGAAGCGTAGAAGCTATAGAAAAAGGATTTTCGCAAACGATTTTAATTGAGAATAAAGCTAATATAGGCTACGCTCCCGCTTGTAATCAGGGAATGAAAATTTCTAATGGAAAATATGTTTTGCTTCTTGGAAGTGATACAGTTTTACAGGACAGCTCGTTAACAAAAAGTATTGAGAAATTAGAAAGTGAAGATGAACTTGGTGCAGTTGGATGCAAATTGATTTACCCCGACGGAAGATTGCAGGGTAATTGCAAGAAATTTCCAACTCTGAAAAATGCATTCTATACTTATCTGTCACTGGATAAATTAAACCATGATTACGATATGCTTTGGTTTAACTATGACAAAGAGATTTTTGTTGATCAGATTGCAACAACGTACTTAATGATAAGAAAAAATATTCTGGAAAAAATAAATTATTTTGATGAAGAGTATAGAATTTTATATAACGATGTTGACCTGTGCAAAAAAATCTGGGAGACAGGAAAGAAAATTAAATTTATTCCGGATGCAGTCGTTATCCACCATGGAAGTTATTCTACAAATAAAGCAAGGTTTAAGGTCAGAAAAATAATGTATGAAGATATTTTTAGATATTTTCATAGGAATTTTGGAATCACAGCATTTTTATTGATACCTCTTCTGACTCTAAGATTACTGACTGTATCAATTCTTAAGTAATGTTTATTATAATTAATTAATCATTTGAGCTCTCTTACCGATAAAGTAATTAAAAATACTTATTACCAATTCGTTTCCCAATTGCTGAATTTTATTTTCCCCATTTTTCTAACTCCCTTTATAATTTCAAAAATCGGAGCGGTGGAGTTTGGTCTTTACGCATTGGTTCTCGGCTTCATAGGTACTTTCGGGTTGTTTGATATAAGCCTTTCCTCATCATTCGTAAAATTTATCTCAGAGTATTATTATAAAAAAGAGTTTAATAATCTAAGCAAATTTATAAATACAGGGCTCATTGCATACACACTTATCTCTGCCGTTTTCTTAATTTTCGGATATGTTTATTCAGATTCAATAATTTCTTTTATCAATGTATCACCCGAACTTAGAGATAAATCTATCTTCGTCTTAAAAGTAAGTTTGTTCACGTTCTTTGCTGCTAACTCATCGGTAATATTTGTTTCGATTCTTATAAGCAGGCAGATGATGTACAAGACTACTATTCTCGGGATGATACTTTCTCTTGCAGGCTTTATTGCAAATATAATTTTTCTGTATCTTGGTTATGGCTTAAAGAGTATTATTTTGGTTCAGTTAATTTCAGTGGTGCTAAGTACGCTGATAAATATACTTATTGCAAAGCAATCGGTTCCGGAAGTAAAATTCAGCGCCATACAGTTCGATACCGGAATGCTAAAAAGTATGAGCAAGTTCGGATTTCAAATGCAAATTTCCAAGCTTTCATCTTTCGCCAGTGAAAAGATTGATGAATTTCTTCTCGCATATTTTTCCGTCCTTAGTAGTGTTACATATTTTAATATTGCGAATAAACTTACCAGAGTCGGTAGATTTCTTCCTTATCAGCTTGTACCTCAGGTGGCTCCCGTTGCTGCCGAGCTAAATTCAAAAAACGAACATGAGAAGATAAAAACACTTTTTAATGACGCTTCAAAATATTTTTCAATAGCTTCAATTCCTCTTTTCGTTTTTATGGTTTTCTTTTCAGATGTAATTGTCACAGCATGGATGGGCAAAGGCTTTGAAATATCCTCCCACATTTTAAGAATTTTAGTAGTAGGGCAGTTGTTTAATTCTATTTATTCAACACCGGGAAATTCAATTACACCAAATATAGGAGTGCCAAAGTTTCAGATGTATGAGGGGCTGATAAATTTAATTCTTAATGTTGTATTAAGTTTTTTCTTTATAAAATATTACGGAATAATCGGCGCAGCGTATGGAAATACAATCGCAGTAGTAATTTCTTCTCTATATGTTTTGTTTGTCTCAGCTAAATTTTTCAATAAGAAAATTTCCGATTTAATATCTTCAATTTATATTAAGCCGATATATGTTTCAGTAATAATATGTTTAGTTCTCTTTGTCCTTTATTTTTTTGCAGAGAAAAACATATTACCGCTCGACGGAAGATTTAACTCCTTTGTTTATTTAATTCTGCTTTCAATTTTATTTTTCCCCATATCTCTTGTATGGCTTCTTTCAAATAATTATCTGGACGAAAGAAATAAAGTAGTTTTGGCAAAAGTTATTTCGAAGCTGGTTCCTTCTAAATTACTTTCAGGAAAACAAGGCGACGTTAATTCTGACTACAAATATAAAAACGAACTCGTAAGTGTTTTTATAGTTTCATATAACAGGTTAGATTTTCTGAAAAAATGTATTGAAAATCTTATCCCAACACTTGAAAATTATAATTATGAAATTATTATTTTTGATAATAACTCAGAAGATGGTACTAAAGAATATTTAACAGGATTAAAAAATGATTCGGATTTTAAAATATTTTTAAACGAAATCAATGTAGGTGTTAACGGCAAATCGTTAGCGGCGGAGAAATGCAGCGGTGATTATTTGGTCGGTATGGATGATGATGTTGTAGAGTTTCCAATGGACTGGATTGAAAAAATGCTTTATGCCTATAACAATATTCCTGGTATTTCTTACCTGGCATCCGATGTTGTTCAGGATGAAACTACCACAGGCGCAAAGCACTCACCTGATAGGTACAGGAGTGAATTTTTTGCCGATGGAAAAATTGAACTTCAGGTTGGTCCAACAGGCGGATGGTGTTATATGCTCTCAAGAAAAGTATACGAACATGTAGGTACGCTTTTAAAAAGAAATGACAGGATATTTTTCCTTGAAGATGCAGACTATGTGAACCGCTGCATAAATAAAGGATATAGATTTGGGATTTTAGCAGGAGTGAAAGTTTATCATGCTACGGGAGAATATCACAATAAAGCTTTTAAAAAAACATTTGAAACAAAAATGAAAGATTTCGGCAGCGGAAAAGATACAGCATTTGAACTAAAGAGAAAAATAAAAAACGCACTAAGCTTCAGAAGATATTTAGTAAAACTTTCAGATTTCTCGCAAAGATAATTTATGAAGATAGTGTTTGTTGTACCGGAAATATCTAAGACAGGAGGAATGAGAGTTATCTTTGAATATGCAAATAGATTATCAGATAAAGGCAACGATGTTACTTTAGTATCGCCTATTTTTCCTTTTAATTCTTTCATGGGAAAAATCAGTTTGTATTTTTTAAAGTATCGTATTAAATATGCGATTAGATTTTTATCTGGGAAGGTACAGAAACCGCAGAAATATTTTGAAACTCGATTTGAAATAAAATATATTCTGTTTCCCTTGAAGATTTTTGTACCTGAAGCAGATGTGTACATTGCAACCTCATGGACATCTTCTTATTTGGTGAACAAGTTGAGCAATAATAATAAGTTTTATTTAGTTCAGGATTATGAAACATGGACATCAAACAAAAAATATGTTGATGAAAGCTATAAACTAAATCTCAAGAAAATTGTTGTTTCAAATTATCTAGAGAACTTATTAAAAGATAAATTTAACGAATCTTCACAGGTTGTTTTAAACGGAATAGATTTTGAAAAATTTGATAATATTATAAAGGAGAAATTTCAGGCAAAGACTATTTTGTTCATGGACCACATACTTGAAAATAAGAATACAAAAGATGCTTTAAAAATTGTGGAGAAATTACATTGTGAATATCCTGAAATAAAAATTAAATGCTTTGGCAGAGATAAATATTCTGATATTCCTGAATATGTTAAATTTATTAAAGACCCTTCAGATGAAGGAATAGTTGGCTTATACCAATCATCAGATATTTTTTTATATACAAGCTTGTACGAGGGATTTGCGCTGCCTCCCGCTGAAGCGATGGCTTGTAAATGCGCTGTTGCAGGATATAATACGGCAGGCGTACCTGATTATGCAGTGAATGAAGACACGGCTTTATTGTGCGAGGCAGGTGATACAGAATCGTTGTATAAAAATGTTGCCAGACTTATAAATGAGCCATCTTTATTGGAAAAAATATCAATGGGTGGATATGAATACGTGAGAAAAACATTAGACTGGGATTCCGCAGAAACTAAATTTGAAAAAATAATTTTATCTTAAGTATTCAGTGAAAGTTTCAATAATAATAGTAAATCATAATACAGCAGAAGTTTTAAAAGACTGTGTTGAATCTGCTTTCAAATTTGAGAGCAGTGATATGTTTGAAATTATTGTTGTAGATAACTATTCTAAGGATAGCTCGGAAATTATTATAAAACAGTTTGAACAAAAATATTCTAACGTAAAAAGTATTTTTTTAAAAAAGCTTGAGAGTTTTTCTTTTTCAAATAACAGAGGATTTTATGTCTCCACAGGTGAGTATACATTAATAATGAATCCCGATATTATTTTTACCGAAGCTGTTCTTGAAAAACTTATTCAAAATATTGAAGCAGATAAAACCATTGGCGGGATTACACCTATGCTTATGGGAACAGATAATCACTTTCAAAGAAATTATTTCCAAAGATATCCATCTGTAATTCAATTTATTTTATTTCAATCAGTGTTAATGAAAATTTTCCATAAATTTCCAAAGCTAATGAACCGATATCTTGAAGATCAGGACATAGAAAAAAATAATAACGAATTAGTTTCCGTTGACCAGATTCCCGGCGCATTTTTTTTAACGACGAGAACAATCTTTGAAGAAATAGGGAAAATGGATGAGAGCTTTAAACTTTTTTGGGAAGATATGGATTTGAGTTATCAAATCGGAAAGAAGTATAAACTTATTGTAAATAAAAAATTACGAATCACTCACTTAGGGGGAAGTAGTTTCCATAGCGATGAAAACTGGTGGATGTATGCGCGCTATATAATGAGTATGAATTATTTCTTTGATAAAAATTATAATTTTTTAAGAGCTACAGGATTAAAATTTTTTTCTATTCTGAATTCTGTTTTTGTAGTTGATGTTGAGCTCATAAAAAAACTCTTTGGTAAAAGTGATGTCTACAGATTTAGAAAACATAAGAATTTCCTTAAGGAATTTTTTCAACACTACTTCTAATTTATAGAAATAATTTTGATTTACATTGTAATACCAAATTATAACGGGCTGCGCCATCTCAAAGATTGTTTTGAATCTCTTAGAGTGCAAACTTATAAGAATTTCAAAACTATATTGGTTGATAATAACTCAGCTGATGAATCTGTTGCATTTACAAATCAAAACTATCCCGAAGTTATTGGAATAAAACTAGATACCAATACGGGATTTGCAAAAGCGGTCAATGAAGGTATTAAGTATGCGTTGAATGACAGAAAAACTGAATATGTTATTCTTCTCAACAATGATGTCGAGTGCGATGTAAATTTTGTTTCTGAATTGGTGAAGGGAATTGAAAAAAGTAATGCAGGTTCTGCTGCATGCAAGATGGTTAATTTTTACGATAGAACAAAAATTGATGACGCGGGAGATTTTATAAAAAGGAAAGGCTCACCTTACGCAAGAGGACACGCTGAAACAGATAATGGGCAATACAATAAAAAGGAATTTATTTTTGGTCCCTGCGCAGGTGCTGCAATTTATAAAAAAGAAATTTTTGAAAAAGTAGGATTCTTTGATGAAGATTTTTTTGCTTACTACGAGGATATAGATTTTAGCTTCAGAATGCAGTTAATGGGATATAAATGTTTTTATAATCCTAACTCTGTTTGTTATCATAAAAGAGGTTCAACTTCAAAAGATAAAATAGGATTTGAAACAATGCTATGTGAGAAAAACCTTGTTGCAATAAGAATTAAAAATTATCCACTGCCTCTGTTTTTAAAATACTCTCCGTATTTTTTTCTTGTAAGATTTCGCCGTTACTTTTTTTTCTGGAGAGATTTTTCTTTTAAGGTTTTTCGGATGGCAGTAAAAGGTTATTTCAAGGGACTATTAGAAATTCCAAAGTCACTCAGGAAGAGAAAGGAAATTCAGAAGAAAAAAACTGTCAGCAATGAATATATTGAAGGACTGCTAAGATAAAAATGAAAAAACTTTATCTGATACTTTTCTATTTCTTGGTCTATGCTGCCATGATGGTTTTTCTAGTACCTCCGTTCGAGGCTAATGATGAACCAGACCATTTAGCGTATGTGAACTTTGTAGCAACGAAAGGACGACTTCCGGTTCAAACAGTAGACTCCTTAAGAATAAATAAAGAAGGACATCAGTTCCCTTTGTATTATTTAATTGCGTCGGTCTTGGAGTCACTTTTTTTAAAAAATTCTTCTCTTTCATATGAAATAATTCCCAATAAAAATAATCGCAACTATGGCGGTAAAGAAAACTTAGTCCCTGTTTATAATCATGTATATAATGAAATTTTTAAAACCAGTACAGATAAGTTTGTTTTTTACTTGTTAAGAATCTTTCAGGTTTTAATTTCTATAGTTAATTTAGTTTTCGTTTATAAGGTTGCAAGATTCTTCTTTAAAGAAGAAAAATTTCAACTGTTAACTGTATTTATAGCTGGGGCATTGCCTCAGTTTGTATTTGTTTCGTCTTATATCAGCAACGATTGTCTTGCAAATTTATTTTCAACATTAACAATTTTCACTTTTTTAAAAATGATGAGTGAAAAGAAAACCGCAGATATTTTTATTTTTTCGGTAGTTTTCGCAATAGGATTAATAGTTAAAAAGACTATTTTCTTCTTCTTTCCTGTATTGCTACTTGTAGGAGCTTGGATAGTATTTTCTAAAAAAGTAAATTATAGTAAAGCGGTTCAGGTCTTTGCTTCTCTTGCTATTTCAATTGGGCTATTCTCTGCATGGTTTTTCATTCGGAATCTAAATTTATACAATGATATTTTTTTAACTAGAGTAGAAATGAACACTGTACCATTTTACATTGAATTAAAGTCCGTCTTTTCACTCTATTTTATTTATCCATTTATACCCGGTTTATTCGGTTCTTTCTGGGGAGTGTTTGGCTGGATGAATGTTGCGATGCCTTTTTATATTTATGTAGTTTTGTTTTTCTTTTGCGTAATCTGTTTCTATTTTGCTTTTAGCAGGTTTAGATTTGCAAAATTTAATAATTATAATTTTTTGTTTGGTTTGCTCTCAGTTATTTTTTGTCTTGCAGGAGTTATATATTATAATACTTTATACTCCCAGCATCAGGGAAGATTTTTATTTCCGGTGATTTCTTTGCTAATGGTATTTTTAGTCCAAGGTATAAAGGTGTTGTATGAAAAATGGAATAAGAATAAATTTATTTTAATATTTCCGATTCTTCTTTTTGTTTTTATAGATATTGTTAGTATTTTTACTCTAAGAAATTTTTACTATGATATAAGCAAATATCTATGAGGGATAAAATGGTTTCGATTTTAATATTAAATTACAACGGGTTTCGATTTTTAAAAAACTGTTTAGACTCTGTTCTTTCTCAATCATACAAAAATTTTGAGGTAATATTCTTTGATAATGCATCTACCGATAACAGTATAAACTATGTTAAGGGAAACTATAATTTTGAACAGATTAAGATAATTTCTTCGAAGGTGAACCTTGGATTTACGGGTGGCAATAACAAAGGGTTGAAACATTGTTCAGGGGAATTAATTGTTCTTCTTAATAACGATACGATTGTTGAAAAAAGCTGGCTAAAGAATTTAATCGAAGATTATGATAGTTGTGAGAATCCGGGAATTATTCAATCATTAGTGATAACCGAAGGAATAAAGCCTGAATATTACGAAATGAATGGCACAATAAATTTACTCGGACATAATATCATGAAGCAGTTTGAAATTGCTGAGATTGGAATAGGGAAAATTCTTCTGGCAACTGGCGCGTGCATGATGTTTAGGAAAAGTTTGGTCAAAGAATTAGACGGACTATTCCCTGAAGAATATTTTTTTTATGCTGAAGATACATTTTTTTCTCTCCGAAGCATTTTTGCAGGCTACAACAATTATCATACTTCAAACTCTGCGGTGCGCCATATTGGCAGTGGTAGTATAGGAAAGAAGAAAAACTCATTTGTAACTTTTTGTCAGGAGAGAAACAGATTGCTAAATTTTCTCGTTTTATTCTCTCCGAAATTTTTTATAAAGTATATTCCGTTTCTGATTTTTAATTTCTTTGTTAAAATAATCAGAGGGCTTGTATCCTCACAATATTCATTGACTGGTTTGTTCAGGGCATATTACTGGCTTCTGGCAAATACCGATTGGATAAATAATAAACGTGATGAGCTAAGCAAATACAAAAAAATAAGTGAAGAGGAAGTTTTAAAATTAATAAGTGGAAAAATTTTTAACGGAGAAAATATTCTTGAAAAGATCATAAATTTTTTTTCTGTTTCATATTGCCGTATAGCTTCAATTAATATTTTAGAATTGCAAAAAAAAACATAGCTGCGAATTGCTTTCAATTATTATCATAAATTTCGAACAGAAAAAGTTTACAGACGAGTGTATAGAATCACTTTACTCCGTAATAAAATCTATTACGTTTGAAGTTATCCTTGTAAATAATTCTCTCAAAGAAGATTTTTCTAACTTAGATAAACGATTCCCCAATTTTCAGATTATAAATAGTATAAACATAGGTTTCTCCCGGGCAAATAATATTGGAGCAAAGCATTCAAAATATGAGTACCTTCTTTTTTTAAATCCTGACACAGTGTTTATCAATGATCCTTTTTCAGATTTAATTCGCTCGCTTGGGAAAAGAAATTACGGAGCCGTAGGATTAAAGCTTTATAATAAGGACAATACATTTCAGTTATCATTTGGAGTCTTCAATAATTTCAGGGGGGAAATTGAGAACAAATCTCAAGAAGATTATTTCCGTAAGAAAAATCGCGAGAAAATGCTGGAGATAGAAAACAATTATTTTGAAATAAAGATGGTTGACTGGGTTACAGGCGCGGCGCTGTTTATAAAGAAAAAAGCTTTTAACGAAGTGGGAGGATTTGATGAACGATTTTTTCTGTATTATGAAGATGCAGATTTGTGTAAACGGCTTCAAAATAAAAAATATCATAATTATTTTTATCCCTTTTCAAAAATCATTCATTACAAGGGTGAAAATGTAAATCCTAACTTTAATTCAACAACTTATTATTATAGTAAGGTCTCTCAATTGTTGTTTTACAAATTGCATAATAGTGCAATTAACAATTTTATCCTGAGAGTTTATCTTTTTGTTAAATATTTTTTCTTATCGTTTTTTACATTCAAGAAAATTAATTTCAAGATTCTTAAATTAGCCATCAAAGGTGCATAGTTGGATATAGAAAAAGAAAATATCAAAAATATATTACTCGTCAAGCTTTGCTGTCTGGGAGATATTGTTTTCTTTACCCCTGTAATAGAAAATCTTCGTTTTAATTTTCCTAATGCAAAAATTACTTTGCTATGCTCTTCCTGGTTAAAAAACATTATTCAATATATAAATAACATAGATGAAATTATTTTTTACGAAGGACCTTATGAGAAGTCATTGATTAAAAAAACAACTTCCACTATTAGCACTGTTCTAAAATTAAGAAAGAATAATTACAATTTAGCTATTGTCGGTCATAGGAATAACTTTTATGGAATGTTTACTAAACTATGTGGTATTAAATACAGATTAGGCTACACAGGAACTAAACATCTTACGCATACAGTAGATTTTAACAGTGAGGAACACATTGTGGATAAAAACATAGCGCTGTTAAATCCGCTTAACATACAAATTACAAAAAGAGAAACGGTATTAAAGCGTTTAAAGTCCATTGAGGAAATTAAGAGTCTTTATAAAATTCCTTTAGATAAAAAAATAATTGGTGTATTTCCTTTTGGGGGAGTAAATCCCGGTACAGAGATGAATATAAAAAGATGGGATTTGAAAAACTTTTATGAGGTAATAAATTCTATATCAAAAGAGTGTTTCGTAATTTTATTTGAAGGCAGAGAAGAAAATGAAAAGATAGGAAAAGATTTTTTAGTTGGAGAGAATGTAGTACTCAAAACTATGGAGAACGATTTGCTCTCTACCTGTGATGTTTTTCTTGCAGGAGATACAGGGCCTTTGCACATTGCAGCCGCCATGGGAGTAAATACGGTTGCGTTATTCGGTCCATCAGATGCGGATTTATTAAAGCCGCGTGGAGATAATAGTAATAGTGAAAATCAATTAATCTGGAAGAAGCCATATTGCAGTCCATGCTACACTCCTGCAACTGCCGCTGATAGAAACAATTCGAAGTATTGGAGAAACGGCTCGTTTATTTGTCACGCGGGTACTCATATTTGTATGAAGAGTATTACTGTAGAAGAAGTATTAACATCTATAAAAAGAATAAAAAAACAAATTTAAATAAGTGAAACGATACGGAATTTTTGGCGGCTCATTCAATCCTCCGCACATAGCTCATTCAATATTAGCTGAGGATGTTCGTGAGCAGATGCACCTCGATAAAATAATTTTTATCCCAACAGGAAATCATGCATTGAAAGATAATCTTGACTCGATTGATCCTATGCACAGGTATAACATGGTAAAGCTGGCATTTGAAAAAGATGAACACTTTGAAGTCAGTGATATAGAAATCTCAAACCTGGAAGAAAAATCGTACACTGTCGATACTCTTATAAAGTTGAAAAATAAATATAAAGATGATTTCGTGAAATTATATCTCATTCTTGGAATTGATACATTAGTTGAGTTTCCAAAATGGAAGGACCCGAATAAATTATTTCTTCTCTCTGAAGTAATAATTCTGAATCGTCCTAATGTGTATGTACAGGATGTTCACCCTGATTTTTCGGCGCGGGTAAAATATTTAAGTGTGCCGATGCTGGAGATATCTTCGTCAATGGTCAGGGAGTATATTCAGAATAACAAATCAGTCAGATATCTCGTAGATAAGGACGTTGCAAATTATATAAAAGAGCATAACCTCTATAAAATTTAACTTAATTTTTAAAAAAGAAATTTAGTAATTTATATTACAAATCTAATTAAAATCTCTCATGGAAGACGAAAATTTACAAAATCAACTTGACTCACAGGTTCCTATGGTTGAGCCAATATCAAAAACAGATGCTATTGTTGGTGTATTCACAGAGCCCGCCAATACATATGAAGCTATTGCACAAACAAAAGATGTATACTACTGGCTTTACCCGATTTTAATTTGCGTCGTCCTCGGTCTTATTTCTGCATTCATCGGCCAGAGTGATAAACAGCTTTTCGGTGATATGATGGATAAGCAGAAAAAGAAAATGCACGAGAAAATGGATGAGCAGGTGAAGTCAGGCAAATTGACTCAAGATCAGGCAAATCAGCAGATAGAACAAACGGAAAAATTCATGGATCCCAACGGTATTTTCTTTAAGCTAATGGCTTATGTAGGCGCTTCTGTAGGGATCGTAATATTCTTTATACTTGTAAGTCTTCTTTATTTTGTCGGACTGAAAATTTTTAAATCTCCGGCAGGATTTGGCGACGCGATGAACGTTGTCGGGCTGGGTATGCTTATCAGTTCTATAGGGGGTTTACTTGCTATGGTGCTTTCAGTTGTGATGGGACATTTTGTTTCAGTCGGTGCGGGATTAGTTTTAAAGGAAGAGGCTGTTGGTGAAAAGATGTACAAGCTTGCAACTTCATTGGATGTATTTGCAATCTGGGAGCATGTGATATTTTCTATAGGGCTTTCTAAAATAGGAAGAATTTCTATGGCGCAATCTTATGGATTGGTTTTCGGCTTATGGATTATCTGGATAGCAGTTTCAACTTTTGTATTTTAATATTTAAATTATCATGGATTCACTTAACAAAGAGCAGACAGCAAAAAAATATTCAAAGACTAAGCAAATATTTTCGCTGATACAAAGCATAGGTTTTTTTGCAGCGATTATCGCAGTATTGTTTACAGGTCTTTCAAAAACTCTCGAGAAAACAGCATACAGTTATTTTTCTAATGAGTATCTTGCTCTACTGCTCTTTGTTCTGTTTGTGTTTGAGGGAATCTCATTAATATTCTTTCCTTTGGATTTTTATTCAAGCTATGTTCTCGAGCATAAGTACGGCTTATCCAATCAAACTATTGGCGGATACATTATTGAGAAACTGAAAGGGATGCTTCTTGGTACAGTAATAGGCGTTCCTCTACTTTGTGTTTTTTATTACATATTAAAAAATTTCGGAGACAACTGGTGGCTTGTACTTGGTGTTTTTCTTTTTGTGTTCTCTGTTATTATGGGAAGGCTTGCCCCGACTGTAATAATGCCGCTCTTCTATAAATTCACTCCGCTTGAAAATGATTCTGTAAAGGAAAGAATTCTTAACCTTGCTAAAAAAGCAGGTGTAAAGATTAACGGAATTTTTTCATTTAACATGAGCAAAAATACAAAGAAGGCTAACGCTGCTTTTACAGGAATGGGAAAATCAAAACGTATAATTCTTGGCGATACACTTCTCGATAGTTTTAATGAGAATGAAATCGAAACAGTTTTTGCCCATGAAATGGGGCACTATACACGAAGGCATATATGGAAACTTACAATTGTTTCTACTTTATTAACATTTGCCGGATTGTTTATAACTGCTAAACTTTACTCCCTCACTATGGGATTGTTTGGCTTTACTACGGTTTATCAGTTATCGGCACTGCCGTTATTATTTTTACTTTTAAGTTTGTACAGTCTTATCACATCTCCTATCACAAATATTCTATCGCGTAAGTTCGAGTGGGAAGCAGATATCTATGCTCTGGAAATCACAAAGGATAGGGAGGCATTTATTTCTGCTATGGAAAAACTTGCTGACCAAAACCTCGCCGATAAAAAACCAAACAAAATTGTTGAGTTTCTTTTTCACTCCCATCCCTCTCTTGAAAAGAGAATTGCTTTTGCTAAAGGATACAACTTCTCTTCTTAAATCTTTATTGGAATTATGATACTAAAAAGGATGCTCTTGATACGATAGATGTTTTTTAAAATTGGTATGAAGAGAAGAGTGGAATTAGATGGGGAATAACCGACAGGAATACGGAAAAACTAATCGGAACAGTTTATATAACTTTCAAGTCTTTCCGGGGGAGTCTATTTTTATAAATTAGGGACCGGAAATTTCACAGAAACAAAAAAAATGATTTTAATGAAATAAACATTAATTAAATTATGCAATCATACATTGAAATAGGTGCGGCAAAACTTCCTGCGTTAGGATTCGGCACTTTCCGCCTTCAGGATAAGGAATGCCTTGAAGGAGTTGCAGATGCACTAAGCATCGGCTACAGACATATCGATACTGCCCAGGCATATGCGAATGAAGAGCTTGTCGGCGATGCAATAAAAAATTCTTCAGTTGCCCGCGATGAAATTTTTGTAACAACTAAAGTTACTCCGAGAAATTTTTCTGTAGAAAACTTTCTTCCTTCCGTGGAGGAAAGCCTGCGTAAATTAAAAATGGACTCTATCGATTTACTGCTTATTCACTGGCCGTCCGATTAAGAAAAAAATAAAATTGCAGTTGAGCAGATTGTAATTGCAAAGGAGAAAGGATACGCAAAGCTTATCGGTGTAAGCAATTTTACTCTCAGCCAGATGGATGCAGCCCGTATGCATACTGATATTTTCTGCAATCAGGTTGAGTACCATCCTTACTTTACTCAGAATAAAATTCGCCCGTACCTGCGTGAGCATAATATGATGCTCACTGCATACAGGCCGCTTGCCGACGGAAAAATTCTTTCCGATACCGTTATTACTGCACTTGCAGAGAAGCACAAACATACTCCCGCGCAGATTGTTCTGCGATGGTTCATTCAGCAGAAAAACGTTTCTGCTATCCCAAAGGCAGCGGATAAAAAACACCGCGCAGATAATTTTAACATATTCGATTTTGAATTAAGCGCCGAAGATATGAAAAGCATTTTTTCGCTTGATAAAAACAATAGAATGGTAAATCCTCCCTTTGCGCCTGAGTGGGATGATTGAATATTAAAATTTATTTTATCTTTACAATACTTTGCACTACTCTTTACATTACTCTTGCAGGGAGACTTGGGTCAAGAACTTTTCTAGCGCTTTCCGCTCCGCATACAGGCAGCCCTTTCGGGTCAAGTAGTCCGACCTGTGCTAATATACCAGCCTGGTCCCAGTAAATATGTTCATGCGAAATTTTTCCGTCTTTGAAGCCGACAATAACTGCAACTGCCATCTCAACCGGTTTACCCGTAGGTGCCACACCGGGAAGAAGCCAGTCAATTGGCGTTGTGTGAGTGAAGCTTATATATATCTCTTCTACAATCTGGCTGCTGCCAACGGTTCTTGATATTGTTTTCATTTCAACATCAGGCGGAAAAAATTTCCCGACGAGATGGTTTGTATAAAAATGCCTGACGCCCTCTCTACCTACTCCGCCTGCCATTACAGGAACGTGATTCAGGTGAGGATTATCCGTCATTGTAGCCATTGTTGTTTCTAAATCGCCTTCAAGCTCGGCACCTACGTGCCTTTGAAAAAGGTCAACCATCTCCTGCTGTGATTTTGTTAAAATTTCTTCCATAGTTTTGGGGTTAAGATAAGAAAGTATTGTTTGTGTTATTAGAAAAGAATTTACATGTGCTTTCCAGTTAAAACTATGGATTTTTTCATCTCACTTTAAAATATTTTTCTTAAGTAAAGATAATCGCTTCTCCATCGCTCAAAGTTTTATAAGGAATTTTTTCTTTCTCAAAAAATTCAACAACTTTATCTATTAGTCCGAACTCAGGATGGTTTGATTTATAGTGGGGTGCAATAGAGTAGGGAAGTATTCCAAGCCCTTCCCAAATCGGCTCTGCATTATAAATTTCTTTTACATATTTTGTATCGTCAACTATATCTATACCTCTCAGCGTTTCGCACAGCACAACTACACCTGCGCTGTACCCACCATAAACAATATTATCTGCTTCAAGAAGCTCCGTAATTATTTTATCAAATCCGCTCTCGCGCATTGCATGCCTCAGGAGAAAAGCATTTCCGCCTGGAACCCACACTGCATCAAACTGTTCTAGCTCGTTTCTTAATTCATCATCATCGCCGAAATATTTTCTTAAATCAATTTCTTCTGCGGCGATACCAATTTTTTTTAACTCTTGTGTCTGCTCAATTCTTCTCCTCTCTCTATCCTCACCGGAAAAATAATCACGAGCATTTAGTATTAATGCTGCCCGCTTATTTCCGGTAATCATGGAAACAAATTTATGGGATTATTACCAAGTCTGTATGAAGAAAGATATAGCCGCATAAATTTAATATTGGGATATTGTATTTAAGGTA
>JBBRQV010000022.1:0-29026 GCA_038225955.1 Ignavibacteria bacterium
CTTTCGCCAAAACTGAATAGGCATTGCTTCCGATTAAAACTTCTTCAATTCCGCTTGCACCTTTTGTTCCCATTATAATAAAATCAAATTTTCCTTCCGATGCAGTTTTTTCAATTGATTCTACTACGCCTCCTACAGCTATTACTTTATCTGAGAGAAAATTTTCAAAGTCAGGATACTCTTTTACAAATTCTGAAATTAACATCCCCATACTGCTGCCTGAATTTTCTTCAGATTGCTTAATAACATCGGCAAGAATTTCCGGCGGCATATTAGGATCGTAAACCGAAAAATTATAAACATTTATAAGTGAGAATTTGTAACCGTTCTCTTTTGAAAACAAATATGCAAATCTTACGGCATTGGCTGCGTTAACCGAAAAGTCTGTAGGAACTAATATCTTTTTCATATGCATACATTATATTATCTGAATTTACTGATATAGTCTTAATTAAAAAATGAAAATAGCTCTCCATATCTGAAATTTGCCGTTTTCTAAAAATCTTTCTGCAAAATAAAATTCATAGTTTATATACTATTTTTTTTCATTTATATATCTTAAATTTGCTTATTAATTATTGTAGATAACATCTTGGAATATAACACAGGTATATTTTAATTTATTTACAATATCTTGATTTCTTTATATATACTATAAAATATAAAATTCTCTTATATTCTATAAATTTCACTAGCGGGGAAATTTTAAAATTCTAACTAAAAAACGATAAATGAAAAATCTCTTCATTTTTATGAGCAAAACGGTTCTTTTGGTTTTGGTCACAGGATTGATAATATTATCTTCAACCACCATAGCGTTTTCAGGAACACCGAGAACTTACGACATCCAGATGTTCGAGACCGACCAGTACAATAAAGGTCCTGTCAGCTCTTCGGTTTTCTTCTTTGACTCTAAGCCCTACGTTGAGGATTACACAAATATCACACTTGATGTAATCTATCAAAATGCTGAGATTATATTACCACGATTAAGCTTCATAACAATTGCCGTTAATAATATCCCGCTTGCCAGCCGTGAGGTTTCAGCAAGAAACCCTGATACCGCTTCTTTTAAAGTAACGATTCCAAAAGATAAATTATTACCGGGCTACAACGAGATAAAAGTTATCTCTATATTAAGAACATCAGACGACCCATGTAAAGACATCTACAATAATGCCTGCTGGTTGAGAATTTTAAAAAGCTCAACAATGCACATCGAGGCAAGCGTTAACAATACTTACCCGCTTTATTATTATCCGTTCCCATATATAGATACATACTTGAAGAACCCGATACAGGCATCGGTCTTTCTTCCGCAAAAACCTTCTACAAACGAAATTGAGAACGTTTTAAAATTAATAAGTGACTGGGGAATCGGCTCACCATTCGGAAATTTTAATTTCAAAGTAAGCACAGATGCAACAGGCGCACCGGGAAAACAAATTAAAGTCGGTGACATCACAAAATTAGGAACAGACGGATTCGGCGTAAGCGAAGGAAACGGACTTATAAAAAGAGACGGCGGACCGGACAGAGACCCGATTTTATATGTATCAGGAAAAGGAACTGAAGGCTTAAATAAATCAGTATCGGCTTTAACAAATACAGGAATGGTAAACCAAATGGACTCTACGGTTTCCATTATTACTAAATTCCCTAACGTTACAAACTCAAGCAAAAAATCAACTAAGGCAGGCTTATTTACACTTAATCAGCTTGGCTTCCCGCAAATAATTTTAGCAGGTATTTTCAATCAAAGAAAAGCCTTCATATTCAGAAGACCATTAAATTACGATATCAGCAACGATTCATATATTAAGATTAACTACTATCACTCAGAAGTAATGAACCCAAGAATGTCAATTCTTGTTATTTATATCAATGGCGTTCCTGTAGGTTCCGCTGCATTAAACGAAACTAACGCCAAAGGCGGTTCATTCACAGTTAAAATTCCTGACAGTGAGCTTGATAAAAACGAATGGTCAATTGAGTTTTCAGCTTACCATGAAATCGGCGGTATAAAAGACATCAATTGCGACCACTGGTATGATGAATTAACATGGACAGTAGTAGAAGGAACATCTGAGCTTTACCTTTCACCGGGTAACTACAACGCTCCCCCTTCATTAAAAAATATGCCGTTTGCTATTACAGATAACGGATTATCTTCAGACCCGATTGTATTCTGGCTTCCTGCAAAGATGACAGATGCTCATCTTACATTAGCAGGTTTACTTGCAGCCAAAGCAGGTCAGGCAAATAAGCAATTAACAGGTTACAGAGTTGTAGTCGGGGAAACACTTGATGACAGCTTGAAGAAATCTTCAACGATAGTTATGCTTGCTTATCAGAACGAAGGCAACAGATGGTCACAATTAAAAGACAAGCTTCCGGTAACCCCACAAGCACAAGGATATGCAGTTGATAAGAATTTCAATACAATCAATAACGAGTTAACAACATCAAGCGCAATCTTACAGGCTTGCGTGAACCCATGGAATTCAAAGGGAGTTATTTATTCCATAATGGTTGATAACGATAACACAGTTAATACTATAAATAATATTCTTACTAACAGAGAATCATTTATGAAACTAAATGGTCCGCTTTGTTTGGTAAAGAAAGACGGAAGAATTGTTGAAGTAGGTCCTGCAAAGAGTATGTTTAAGAACGTTGAGAAAACAACTAACGTAAAATTGTGGTACTTCTTAGTCGGCGCAGTATTGATATTAGCATTACTCTTAATAATATTCAGAAGAAAAATTTTCAGACAGAAATAAATTTTATAATCTGTAAATAATTTGACAGCAGGAAAACGAGTATTTTTCGTAGAAGACAATAAGCTTGAGCAGCAGGTATTCCTCCAATACATGAAGTTTCATAAGATACCTTATGAATTTTCAGTTGCGGGCTCTGTAGCTGAAGCAAAAGAAATCCTCAGCAGGGAACGTTTCGACGTTGCAATTACTGATTATTTCTTAGGCGACGGAATTGCTTTGGACTTATTTGAATCTCTCAGCGCAAGTTCTACTCCCGTAATTGTTATCACAGGAGCAGGCGATGAAGAGACTGCCATAAAAGCCATGAAGGCAGGCGCATCGGATTACTTTACTAAAAGCTCCGATAAAAACCACCTTAAGCTTTTACCGCTGACGTTAGAAAATGTTATTAAGAAGAAGGAAAATGAGAATACCATAAAAATTCTCTCCCGCGCCTTAATAAGTATTAATGATGCAGTTTTTATTACAGACCTTAACGATAACATTATATACGTAAATAATGCATTCACTAAAATTTACGGATTCAAATTTCAGGAAGTAGCAGGAAAAAGTTCTGCTGTAATCTGGAAAAGCGAGGAATATACGGCGTACAAAAATTTATTAAGCTCGGAATCTCACAATCAAAGATTTGAAGGCGAGTTCATGAACTGCAGAAGCGACGGAACTACATTCCCGATTTCATTATCTGTATCACATATAAAAGACAACTTTACCGGTAAAATCACTGCATACGTTTGTATAGCAAGAGATATTACTGAAAATAAAAAAATACGCGAGGAACTTAAAAAGTATTCTGAAGAATTAAAGAGATACTCTAAGGGACTCGAAGTAAAAGTCGACGAGCAAGGCAGAAAGCTTGAAGAAGCCAAAAGATTTGCTGCCATCGGCGAAACTGCTACAATGGTAGGACACGATTTAAGAAATCCTTTGCAGGTTTTAGTTAACACCATCTTCCTTGCAAAGATGAAGTTAAGCCCTAAGTTTCTTGAGAAGAATAAAAATTCTGTATCTGAAACCACGATGCATACGCTGACAGTATTTCAGGAGCAGGTTGACTATATGAATAAGATTGTATCTGACTTGCAGGATATTGCGAGAAATATTGTTGTTGACTGGAGAGAAGTACAATTTAAACCGTATATTGAAGAGATTATGACTTCAATTGCGCATCCATACGATATTAAGCTTCACTTAAAATTAAATCCAAGCCTCCCTGTTGTGAAGTTTGACAACGGTTTGATGAAAAGAGTTCTTACAAATCTGCTAACCAACGCTGTACAGGCAATGGAAAAGATTTCAGGCGATGTTTTTCTTACCGCCGATATTGAAGGGCGTGATTTTGTTGTAAGAATTACTGATGAAGGTACCGGAATTCCTGACAACGTTCAGGCGAAATTATTCCAGCCGTTAGTAACATCAAAAGCAAAAGGAATGGGGATGGGTTTATCTGTTTGTAAACGAATTGTAGAGGCTCATCAGGGCACTCTTAATTTGGAAAACAACAGAAAAAAAGGGGCTACAGCAATTATAAAACTACCTTTAAAATAGGAGAACAATTCAATGGAAAACGTTAGAATTATTATTGTCGATGATGATGTAAGTATCGTTCAGACAATCAAGGAAATCCTTGAGCTGACCGGTTACGATACAGACACTGCCGATACTGCAAAAGAGGGATTGGATAAAATTAAAAGAAACGATTATAATCTCGCATTGTTCGATATTATGCTCCCGGATATGCTCGGCACAGAGCTATTGGCTGAAGCGCATAAGGAAAAACCGAAGATGAAGAAGATTATGGTAACGGGTTTTGCAAGCTTAGAGAACGCAGTGCTTGCCTTAAACTCCGGAGCCGACGCTTATATTATGAAACCTGTTAATCCTGAGAATCTTCTTAAGGTTATAGAGGAGAAATTAATCGAGCAGGATAAAGAAGACAGACTGAATGAAGACAAAGTAAGTGACTGGATTGAAGACAGACTAAATAACTTAGACACTTAGTTCAACACTTGACTTGTCCAATTAAAACAATTTAATGTACACTGAAGAAACCCGAGGCATACTTGCCAAATATCTAAAAGACCTTCTAAAAAAGTACGGCGTTGATGATAAATACATAGGCACTGCTGCCAATGAACAGAATTATATTACTATCTTACGCGATAACAAAGTTCTTTTAGATGAGGAATTCTTCAAACATCTTGCCAAAGATTTAAAACTCGAATATATAGAGCCAACAGCATTGCGCACTAAAAGCAATCTTGCAATGGGTCTGCCTTTCAACGTTATCAAGAAAAATTTAATATTCATACTCAATATATCTGCAAAGAAAGTAAAGATTGCAACTGCGAACCCTTTCAACTTCAAACTCTTTAAAGAGCTTGGAAGAATCTTTAAGAGAGATATTGAAATATGTATCGCTACAATTGATGCAATCGAAGAATCACTCGATCACGGCTACAGGGAAATACATACCTATAAAGCTCTTGGCGAGCTTCGCGACAGAGCACCTGAAGAATCTGCTTTCACTGTACTATATAAATGGCAGAAGATATTTATTATATGCGCTATTTTATTTTTGATTATATGCTTAATCTTTGCGCCGACCGGTACTACATTTATTTTATTCTTACTAGTCAATCTTACATATTTCTTTCTCAACCCGTTCAAACTTTACATATCGCTCAGAGGATTTGAAAACTCCGGTAAGGGTATCTCCGTTACTGAAGCGGAAGTAAGAAATATCAATGAAGACAATTTACCACTCTATACTGTTTTAATTCCTGTATATAAAGAAGCGGAAGTACTCTCTGATATTATCATCAACATGAACAGAATGGATTATCCCAAGGATAAACTGGATATCAAAGTTCTAGTTGAAGAAAAAGATGATATTACTCTTAACGAAGCAAAACGCCTTGGACTTATCGGCGGAAAGCCTGAAGTTATGCTTGGCAATATGACAGCTTTAGAGTATCAGGAATACACTAAAATTTTCGAAATACTTATCGTTCCCGATGCTGATATAAAAACAAAACCCCGCGCTTGTAACTACGGCTTGTACAGAGCACGCGGTGAGTATGTATGTATCTATGATGCAGAAGATGAACCGGATATTGACCAGCTTAAGAAAGCTATTGTTGCTTTCAGTAAGGTTGATGACTCATACATTTGTTTACAGGGTCACTTGAACTTCTACAACCCTAAAGAAAATCTTCTTGCAAGATGGTTCTCGCTTGAGTATTCTTTCTGGTTCGATTACTGGCTGCAGGGGCTTGATTTCGTTGACGCTCCCCTACCGCTCGGCGGCACAAGCAATCACTTTAAAACAAAGACATTAAAAACACTTGGCGGCTGGGACCCTTACAATGTAACGGAAGACGCCGACCTTGGTATTCGTATTTCAATGAGGCAGTATAACACAGCTATGTTGAACTCATACACTCTTGAAGAAGCAAACCTTGAAGTGTGGAACTGGATTCGTCAGCGCTCACGCTGGTTCAAAGGCTATATGCAGACCTTCCTTGTTCACATGAGATTCCCTATGAGATTCTTAAAAGCTTTAGGAGCGAAAAAGTTTACATTCTTTATGTTAACCTTCGGCGGAAATATTCTTCTGCCGCTTATTAATCCTTTGCTTTGGGTTGTTACAATCTTAACTCTGTTCTTCCCGGCTGCATCTGATTATCTTTTCCCGCCGGAGCTTCAGACGATTTGCGAATTTAATTTAATTCTAGGTAACTTAATTTATATCGTTCTTCATATCGGACCTTATTTATTAAAACGAAACTACGGCTCTATTCCCGTTGCGCTTACAATTCCAATTTATTGGATTATGATTAGCATCGGCGCATGGAAAGGTTTTGCGCAGCTTATTACAAAGCCGTTCTATTGGGAAAAGACAACTCACGGACTTAGCTCATTTAGCAAGAAGTCTGCATTCGTATCTGTTAATCAGGCGCAGACACAATCGTAAGAATTTAACTTACTTCTCGTTACAAAGCGGAACTTGTCCAGCTTTAGCGGGAGCTTCGTAACGGAATTAATCTTTTTCAAACCCTCTTTGGCTTCGCTTGAGAGGTTTTTTTATTTCATCGTCATAGATAGGTTGGTTTTTATATAATGCGCCCTTAGGTCCTGAGCGAGGTCCCCATCCTTTTCTTATGATCTTTGTTATTTGTTTTAAATATTTTCCCACTCTCTTTTCCGTGAAATCAACACAGATAATTAATCGTATTATATCTTCCTCTTCATCATCATCAAAATTAATAACTGACGACCAATAGCCCCAATCAAATTTATTAGTATACCATGCAGTTAGTGCAGTATTTTCAAAATCATCAGGAGAATCCATAGGTTCATTATTATCTTTTTTCTTTTGAATAATCGCGTTATCAAAGATATCATGTATTAATTCACATTCTTTGCCGGCAGAATTCATTCCATATAAATTTTCATCAGCGCTTTTTTGAGCCAATAAAGTATACTCTGTTTCAAGATTATCATCACCTATTACAAATAATGACCATTTTTGTTTTGGAAGATTTTCAAGATAGTAATTTCTTTTTTCATCATTCCAGTGAAAATAATAAATGTCTCTGTTAGCTATTTTGCCTAAGCGTTCCATAAAATTTTAATGTTTTTCAAAACCTCTTTGGCTTCGCTTAAGAGGTTTTTTTATTTCATCGTCGTAGATGGGTTCTTTGGGTTTTATATACCCCTTGTAATTGCTTCTTGGTAATAAACCTTTTCTTATTATCTTAGTGATTTTCTTTAAGTATTTTTTTACTACACGTGTAGTAAAATCTATACAAATCATTTCATCCATAGGTTCAAACACTACTGTCTCTGTTGCCATCCAAAACCCCCAATCAAAATTATCATTTGTTGAGGTATAGACCGCATCTTTCAAAAAATCCGAGTGAGGATAACCTCTACCTTCATCTTCCTCTTTTTTGAATTTAGTATCTACGTAAGCTCTATATGCGGTATTTTCATTTTCTCCGACAAAATAAACTTCATATACATTTTTATTAATAAAAAATTCTGCAAGTTTTAAATAATCACTTTTCCTATTTTTATCATCGGCAATTACAAACAATACATATATTTTATGCGGCAGCCAGTCGAGATAAAAATCCCGCTTTGGGTCATCCCAATGCAAATAATAAATATTAACTTTATTTATTTTTCCTAAACGTTCCATGTTTTAAATAATTTTAAACTCTACAAACTAAAACAATTAATTTAATATTTCAATGCTTGACTACTTAGTTAGTAAATTTTGACAAACACCGTAACCCCATCCTTTAGGATGGGGTTTGAGAAAATTAAAGTCTTACCCTTTAGGGTTAAACGAATTTTTATTTTGCCCTGAAGGGCGACACTTTGCAATCTTGAAGGCCCCACCCTAAAGGGTGGGGTTACTGCTATACTTACATCTTTAAGCAAACTCTTACGTACATTTTACTATTACTTTCCACTAATATTTGAATTTTATCTTTCATTTTTCTGTTTCATTTTAAGATGATGAAAATTCTTCTCAGTTTTTTATTAACAAGTCTGGTATTGTTAATTTTTAATATTTCGTATTCTCAGGGTATAAAACTCATTCCTCCTCCCGATGGCGGGATTTACCATGGCACAATGGCAGGCTGGGGTATTAATGGCGACTCAATCAACGTTGAAAGAATAAATAATTTCGTCCGCAAAGCAGGCAAAGGCGTTGCAACTGTTTACTTTGGACAGAACTGGTTTGACGGCATTAAATTCCCCGGATACGAAGCAGCGGCGATTTATTCGCTCGGCGCTATTCCATTCATAAGCCTTCTTCCCCGCTCAAGCTATAATCAATATCATATCGATTCAATTTATTCATTTGAAAAAATTTTACACGGTGATTTCGATAAAGAGCTTACGCAATGGGCAATTGATGCAAAGAACTGGGATATTCCTTTAATGCTCGACTTCGCACCGGAAATGAATGGCAACTGGTTTCCATGGAGCGGTCAGTACAATTTTTACGATGGCAATATAAAATCAGCCGGTAGAATGTACAGCGATACATACAGACACATTGTTGATATATTTCGTAAAGCAGGGTGCACTAAGATTACATGGGCATTTCACCCGAACGGAGGTTCGCATAATGCAGCTAAGTGGAACAACATGAAACAATATTATCCGGGTGACGATTATGTTGACTGGATTGGCGTCAGTATCTACGGCTCACAACGCGTGGGAGACCGCTGGCTTGAAGTAATAGATACATTTGACGAAACCTACGACAACATGGCAGGCATCTCTTCAAATAAGCCCCTTGCCTTGTTTGAGTTTGGCGTTACAGAGGACAAAGAGCGCGGCAATAAAAGCCAATGGATACAGGATGTTTTTAACTTCGTTACAAGCTCCGGTTACAGCCGCATAAAATTAATCTCCTATTGGAATCAAAACTTCCCGATATATAATCAGGGTAAAATTGTTAACTATTCCTTAATGCAAATCGATACCTCGCCTGAAGTACTGTATGTGTATCGTGAAAATATCAATAAAAATATTTTCATTTCAAAACCCATTCTAAGCCGTTAAATTACAGGACTACAGCAATTCAGTTTGTTCGGGTAATTTTAAGGGGGACTCTTAACTTCACTCACTATTTTTCATTAACCTTTTATAACTATCTCTATGTCTGACATTTTTAAAAAAATCATTTTGCTTGGAAGACCTGCATCAGGAAAATCCGAAACAATGGCTTATCTAAAACACACTTCACCTGATGAAAGAATAAAAAGATTTCATGTAGGTAAAATATTAGAGCTGGACGACTTCCCTATTCTATGGGAATGGTTTGAGCAGGACCATATACTTGATAAAAAATTAGGCAAGCCGAGAATGATGTCTACTCCTGATAATGATTTCATACACGAGTACCAATGGCATTTGCTGATTGAAAAAATTTCTATGAACTACGATAAGCTTTTAAGAGATAATCCAAAGCTCCATGATGATACAACTGTATTAATAGAGTTCTCCCGAGGCAGCGCCCACGGCGGATACACAGAGGCATTCAAACATTTATCTGAAAATATTTTAAAAGATGCAGTGCTTGTTTACATCAACGTTCCCTATGAAGAATCGTTGAGAAAGAACAGAAAAAGATTTAATCCCGATAAGCCCGACAGCGTTTTAGAACACGGACTTCCTGATGCAAAGCTTGAAGAGCTCTATAAAATTGTTGACTGGGAAGAAGTCTCAAAAGGATTTACGACTCATATAAAAATTAACAATGTTGATGTTCCTTTTATGGTGTTTGAAAATATGCCTTCAAAGACTGACGATAGAGAACTTCTCGGACCTGAGTTAGATAGAATCTTTACTGCTCTATGGAAAGAATATAAAAAATAAACCTGCTCAGTAATTTTATGCAGAATACCGATGAAATAGTTAACGCTCTGACCAAACTTGAAACTACAAATGGTATTGAGAAAATTGATTTGCTCAATACCTTGTCAAGATATTACACCTCTAAAGACGTTACTCTTTCCATTAAATATTCTTTAAACGCAAAAGAAATTGCCGAAGAATTAGGAGACAATGAAAGACTTGAAATGAGTCTTCTTATTCTCGGTAAATGCTATTATAGATTACCTGATTACCCATCCGCTATTGAAGTTCTATCTGACTGCGTAATTCTATCCGAAAGTTTAAATCATATTGCAAATCAAATAGATGCTTTAACCTCCATGGGTATGTGCCAGAATTTTTCCGGCGATTACTCAAGAGCGCTCGACTCTCATTTTAAAGCTTTAAAGTTATGCAGGGAAATAGGAGATACAAAAGCCGAAAGCGAATCTCTAATGCAAATCGGTTTATCCTACATAGGCAATAAGGAAAATCAATCCGCCCTCGAGTTTCTTCAAAAATCGTACGACATAAAAATAAAAACCAATAATAAATTGCAAATAGCTTATGTTACAGGAAACATAGGAAACTTATATCTTAATCTTGAGAACTTTGAAAAAGCAAAAGAGTACTTTGAAAAATGTAAAATTCTTTTTGAAGAACTCGATAATAAAATTAGCATTGGCAAAGCAAGTATGAACATAGGAATTGCTTTAGGCGGACTTCACAGACACTCTGAAGCTATGGAGGCAGCTGAAAAATCTTTGAAAATTTTTACGGAGCTAAACGCATTTGAACCGATTTGCACATCGCTCTCTACAATTGGTTATATACATTTTCAAATGAACGAATTTAAAAAAGCTATTGAGTATTATGATAAGTCAATTGAGCTGGGAGAAAAATATTTTCTGAATCACACTCTTGAGCACCTGTATTTTTACAAATCAAAATCCGCTGTGGAGCTTGGCGATTACTATACTGCTTATGAGTTTCAATTAAAGTTTCATACTTTAGTAGAAGGCAGATTAAAAGAATCAGCAGAGGTAAAGACAAGATATTTGAATGTTGCGAATAAAGTAGATATTCTGAAAAAGGAATCTGAGGTACTTACGGGGAAAAATGAAAAGCTAAAAGAATTGAATGAACAGCTTACACTTCTAAATAACGAAAAGAGTGAATTTCTTGCAATTGCTGCTCACGATTTGAAAAATCCGCTAACATCCATTTCTCTTTCGGCTACAACAATAAAAAAATATCTTAATACTTTCCCTAAGGAAAAAATAGAAAGTCACCTTGATAAAATAGCAGAGACTTCAGACAGGATGAAAAATATCGTAACGAATCTTATAAACATAAATGCAATCGAAGCGGGAGAGTACGTTGTAGCTAACGAAGAGTTAAACTTATATTCATTACTTAAATACATTGTAGATGATTTTCAGCATAGAGCTTCAAACAAAGGAATTGAAATAATACTTTCCGATACAGAAGAAATAAAAATAACGACAGATGAAAATGCAATCTATAGTATCCTCGATAATTTAATCTCGAATGCTATAAAATATTCTTCGGAAGGATCGTTCATTTTCGTGACGCTAGGTAAAACTGATAAAGTTATAATAGAAATAAAAGATAACGGACTCGGCATACAGGAATCTGAAAAAGAGAAAGTGTTTCAAAAATTCTCACGCATATCCAATAAGCCGACTGCGGGAGAAAACTCAACCGGACTCGGACTCTCAATAGTAAAAAAACTCACAGAGCTTATTAACGGTAAAATTTATTTTGAAAGTGAGTACGGGAAAGGAACAACTTTTACGCTTGAGCTGCCATTGTAATTTTTATTTCATTTTTTAAAACTTTAAAGAGTACAAATAATATTTGCACATAGATTTAACTGACAAAGATTTAGATAAGGCTCTTAAACAAGTAGATGAGTTAAACGGAATTGAGAAAATAGACATGCTCAATTCCATCGGGTACTACTATATGCATCAGGAAGGCAATGAAACTTCAGGGATTATTTATGCTCAAAAGTCACGCCTTCTCTCAGAGGAAATTCTGTATGCCGAAGGTCTTGCTAACAGTCTTTTTATCTTAGGAAGAATATCATACTACACATTTGACCATCCTTCCGTAATTGAATACTTGAATCTTGCACTGCCGCTTTTTATAAATCTTGGAGATAACATTCGTGAGTGGGACTGTCTTAACCAGATTGGGAACTGCCAGCTTAGCTTAGGCGATTACTCTGCATCTCTTGAAACTCACTTTAAGAGTCTTCAGAAGAGACAAAGAGAAGGTGACAGGGACCGCGAAGCAATATCATTAATGAATATCGGCAATTGTTATATTCGAACTAAGGAACTTGACCTTGCATTGGATTTTTATATGCAGTCAAATAAAATTCAAACAGAGCTTAATAACTTAAAGCAAAAAAGCACTCTTCTAAGAAATCTTGGAAACGTTTATATAGAGAAGCGGGATTTTCCAAAAGCAATAAAGTACTATGAAGAATCGGTAATACTATGTGAACAGCTGAAGGATAAATATGGCTTGGGGCAATCATATATTAACATGGGCAATGTTTACAGTGAATTAGAAAATTTTAATAAGGCTTTTGAGCTTTTCAATAAGAGCCTTGATATTTTCACCGAGATGAAAAATTCTGAGAACCTATGCCTTGTCAAGCTCTCTATCGGTTCAATTTTTATGCTGAATAAGGAACCGGAAAAAGCTCTTGAGTATATGGACGATGCGCTGGATATTGCAACGCAGCTGAACTTAAAAAGTTATATGGAATATGCATATCAACAAAAATCTGAATGTTATAAGTTGTTAGGGGATTTTGAAAAAGTATATGAAGAGTTTTTTAAATTTTACGAACTTGAAAAAAAACATATCTCAGAATCTTCGCAGATAAAAATAAAGTACCTGAGCGTTGCGCATAAAGTAGATACTATTCAAAGAGAGTCTGACGTTCTTTCTTCTAAAAATAAGGAGCTTGAGAAGCTGAACAATAAATTGCTGGAGCTCAACAATGAGAAGAACGAATTTATGGGAATAGCTGCGCACGATTTGAAAAACCCGTTGGCTTCCATTTCACTCTCGGCAACAACGCTGAAAAAATATTTCAAAAAATATACCGAAGAAAAAATTGAGAGCCACCTCGATAAAATTGCAGTGACATCAAAGAGAATGAATAATATTATAAAGAATCTTCTGGATATTAATGCAATCGAAAGCGGTAATTTTAATATTAATAAAAAAAATATTGACCTCTCTGCACTTGCACGATATATTGCCGAAGACTACGAGCAAAGATCGAAAAGTAAAAATATTTCGATAAACATAATTCAGGATGAAGAAATAAAAATTTTCACTGATGAAGAGGCTATATATGAAATTATGGAAAACTTGATTTCTAATGCTATAAAATATTCTAATCCTGATAGCATAGTGGAAGTTAAATTAAAAAAACTTGATAACGTCACGATAGAAATAAAAGATAACGGACTTGGTATACAGGACTCGGAAAAAGAAAAAGTCTTTCAAAAGTTCTCGCGCATATCCAATAAGCCGACTGCAGGAGAAAACTCCACAGGACTCGGACTTTCAATCGTAAAAAAACTCACCGAGCTTATTAACGGCAAAATTTATTTTGAAAGCGAATACGGCAAAGGCACAACGTTTACGCTTGAGTTTCCGTTGTAGTTAGAATTAAGAATAATATTTATTTATCTGACAGGATTAAAAACCTTTTAGGTCCGTTTTATTAACAAAAAGCCGCTCCGAAATAAATCGAAACGGCTTTTGTATTTTTAATAATAAATTTTTTAACTCTTTACCTTGAGACAATTCCTTTTGAATTCGCTGAATAAGTCTTCAGCAATTTATCTCCTACGTACAAATAAGCAGTTACATCAAACTCACCCCAGTTTTCTTTTGTAGAAGTGTAATAATCTTTCACACATAGTTTAGCTACATTATCAAGATCGTGAGTGATTGTCTGCCCGTAAATATAAACTGAATTGTTTTCAGGTTTGACTGTAATAATATTCTTGCTGCGTGAGCGGCTTCTCTCAATAAAATCTTCCTGCCATGCTTCGTACTGTTTTCTCGAATCGATTATATCAGGTGTTTCAATCGGAGCAGTAACTGTTGTTGTACTGTGGTCAACGACTACACTGTCTCTTTTCTCTCCGAAGAAATAAAAATATCCGATACCGCACAAGGCAATGATACAAATGAAAAGAAGGAAGGGACCAATGCGACTTCTTTCAGAGTTAAGAACTTTTTCTTTTGCTCCGGGTCTTTCGGTTTTCTTAATATATTTATTTTCAACAACACGGAATACTTCGTGATAATACTCAGGATTATAACGTGAGTAAAACTCAGCCAGCTGGTCGTATTTTTCGCGATTACTTACAATATATGTTTCCAGCTCTTGCTGCGTGGGTTTTGCCATTCCCTCAAAATTATTGACTAAATTCTTAAAATAAAATGATAATATTTCTGAAATTGTATATCTCGGAAGACTAAAGCTTTGGGGGTTTTGCATGATCTAAAATTGTTTGTTTACAGGTTATATTTCAATTCCTGTGCCAAACCAATTGGAAAGATTTTACTAAATGTTTCCAAGTAAAAAAGAACGTTTTTATGCAAAAAACCTTAAAAAATGCTAGTTTTGTGTACGTTACGAAACTAGAGCATCATAACGAGGACAAGTCAACCTGAACTCATAACTCTAGCCGTTTCCTTCTGCTTTCAGTTTATCATACTCGGCAACAATTTTCATTTCAACTTCTTTCGGAACGTCTTCATAGTGTGAAAATTTTCTTCTATATGTTCCTCTGCCTTGAGTCAAGGAGCGAAGCTTTGAAGAATACCCTCCCATTTCAGAGAGCGGAATCTGGCACTTCAATAACTGCATGTGTCCTTCTGCTTCCATACCGCCGATTCTTCCTCTTCGTGAAGACGTATCTCCCGATACCGAACCCATGAACTCTTCAGGGAAAACAATCTCGACATTATATATAGGCTCAAGCAGAACAGGCTTTGCCTCTCTGAATGCTTTTCTGAATGCCTGCGCGCCTGCAATTTTAAAAGACATATCGGATGAATCAACATCGTGATACGAACCAAAATGCAATGCAACTTTTACATCAACTACAGGATAACCTGCGATAACACCATCGACTAAAACTTCCTGAATTCCTTTTTCAACAGCAGGAATAAACTTGCCGGGAACAACTCCCCCGACAATTTCATTAATAAATTCAAATCCTGCGCTTCTTTCATTCGGCTCAAGACGAATATGAACGTGTCCATACTGTCCGTGACCGCCTGACTGTTTCTTATGCTTGAACTCAGTATCTTTTACCGTTGCGCGGATTGTTTCCCTGTACGGAATCTTCGGTTCATCAATTTCTACTTCAAGCCCGAACTTACTTTTTATTCTATTGATGATAACATTCAGATGCATTTCACCTTGTCCGCTGATAAGCGACTGATGTGTTTCCGTATTATATGCTACAACAAATGTCGGGTCTTCTTCGTGAAGCGTATGAAGCGCTGCGGCAATTTTATCTTCCTCACCTTTTTTCTTAGGGAAGATTGCAAGCGTCATATTCGGCTCGGGATAAATTGTATATGGCAGCACAACAGGAAAATTTTTCGAGCTGAGCGTATTATTTGTATGCGTATCTTTTAATTTTACCACTGCGGCAATATCTCCGCAGAAAACTTCTGTAACTTCTTTTCTATCTTTTCCATTCATGTAATAAAGCTGGGAGAGACGCTCTGTCTTTCCGTTAGCTTCATTTATTAAATCCATACCGGGCTTTACGCTGCCGGAATAAACTCTGAAGAATGAAAGCTCACCGATATTTTTTTCTGAGACTGTTTTGAAAATAAACATGCAAGGCTCTCCCTTAGGATTTGCAGGGACTTCGATTACATTATCTGAGTTGGGGCTGTGTCCTTTTTCGGCAGGTTTCTCCAATGGAGACTCGGAATACTCTGCGATGAAATCCATAACGGGTTTTACACCTATACTGTTTTTTCCTGATGCGCAGAATACAGGGAAAATTTTTCTTTCCTTCATTCCTTTATGCAAGCCGTAGTTGATATCTTGCTCGGGAAGATTTTCATCGTTCTCAAAAAACTTTTCCATTAAAGCATCTTCCTCGGCGGCGATAACTTCTACAAATTGTTTGTGATACTCGTTTGCTTTATCTTTCAATGCATCGGGAATATCTTCTTCGGTAAAATCTCCCTTACCATCTGATTTAAAACGAAGCACTTTCATTTTTGCAACATCAACTACTGCATTAAATTCCGGTCCCGGATTTAAAGGGAACTGCACCACTGCAACTTCAGAGCCGAAGCTTTCTTTTAGCTGCTCAACACATTTATCAAAATCAGAATTATCCTGGTCAAGTTTATTTATTACAAAAATTATATTGTTCTCGTAGTCGTTTGTGTAGTGGAAGCTAAGCTCCGTCCCGACTTCCCTTCCTTTAAAAGAATCTATAAGAAGCACGGAAGTATCAGTAACACGAAGAGAAGATTTTACCTCTCCGAGGAAATCTATATATCCGGGAGTATCGATTATGTTAATTTTTCTTAACTCGCCTTTAGAGTTTTTCCAGTTCGTATTCAGAACTGAAGCATTAATTGAAATTTGTTTATCGACTTCATCCTTGTGGTAATCACTTGCTGTATTTCCCTCTTCAACTTTACCGAAACGGTTTGTTGCGCCCGATATGTAAAGCATCGATTCCGCAAAAATTGTTTTCCCTGTTGTTCCATGCCCGATTAAAGATATATTCCTTATCTGGTCTGATGTAAAAGCAGCCATATTTCCTCCTTAAAAAAGAATTTAATTAAATAATTTTAAATTAAAATTTTTTGAAAATGAATTAGAAATGTTGTAATTATTTGGTATAGAATTTGAAATAAATCTGAATGGTGAACTCAATGAATTGGCGATTTTTCGGGGAACCGCAACCCATGTTACATAATTTTTTACGTACTTATACGTATAATTTTTATCCCCCTCCTTTGTAAGGAGGGGGCAGGTGATACCATACTCTGAATTATTGTTTTGTGTAAACAAGGCTCAGTTGTGATAAAATTCTTGATAAAAATCTTATAAAAAATGTAACATTTTAAGTATTATTACGTAAATAAAGGATTGTGCGGATATTGTGTGCATTGCTAACGCCATTACCTATTTTTGAAAATACAATTAAAAATTATAATTTGAAAGGAAAGACTTTGACAATCGAAAAATTAAGGGAGCAGTCCGAAAACTTTAATCAGGAAATTTCGAAAGAATTTTATCTGCAAGGTGCAGGACTGAAAAATGAAATCGACGTTGATAAAATTTATTCAAAATACCCATCATTACATAAAAATGAAAACATAGAACTAATACAAAAAGAGATAGAGAACAATAAAGATAACCCCGCCGAGCTAAGCAGGCTGAATATACTTCTTGAAAATCTTTACAATGAACTGATAGGATTTGAACTGAGTGATCTTAAAATGCAGGCGCTTGCTAAAGAAACGAACGGAACAATTGAAGTTGAAAATAAGACAGTTGCATTCCGCGCCGTAATGGGAGAGATTCTGGAATCGAATGAACGTGAAAGAAGAAATGCAATAGAAGCTAAGAAGGATGAATTTCTTGTAAAGGAATTAAATCCAATCAGTCGTGATATTACAATAAAAGAAAAACAGCTAATAAAAAGTTTTGGCTTTAAAAATAAAATAGATATGTTCGGGAAGCTTTCCGGAATTGACCTGTATAAAATAAATTCTCAAATGCAGGATTTTCTTGCGAAGACTGATGACATGTACACCGAAACTCTTACCTACTTTGCAAAGAAAAAACTTGGTCTAAGCATTAACGATTTAACAAAAACCGATCTGCTATATATGTATAGAGGTGAAGAGTTTGATAAATATTTTCCGAAAAGCCGAATGATGGAAAAGATGAATGGCTTTGTTTCCAAAATGGGAATAGATATTACTGCCAATAATAAAATAAGTTTTGATATTGAGAGCCGCGAGAATAAATCGCCGCGGGCGTTTTGCTCGCCTGTAAGAATTCCGCATGAAGTTTATCTTGTGCTTTCTCCGAGAGGCGGGAAGGATGACTATACTACATTCCTTCACGAGCTTGGACATGCCCTGCACTTTGCAAATATAGATAGTAATATGGGATTTGAATATAAATGGTTCGGTGATAACTCTGTAACAGAAGGTTATGCAATGAATCTTGACCATCTTACATTAAATCCTTTATGGATGAAGAAAGTTCTTGATGTGGACTTTAATAAAAATAAAGATTATTTCATCCAAAGAAATTTTGACGAGCTTATGATGCTGCGAAGATATGCAGGGAAAATTGATTACGAAATAAAACTTGCGGAGTCTGAAACTCTTGATAGAATGGATGAAGTTTATGCAGAGACACTTACCAAGGCAAGTAAAATTCCGTATAATAAAGAAACTTATTTGCAGGATGTTGACGGATATTTTTATACTGCAAGATATATAAGGGCATGGATGTTTCAGGAAAATCTCAGTGAGATTTTAAGAAATAAATTCAATGAAGATTGGTTTTCAAATCCTGCTGCAGGAAAATTTTTATTGGATATTTACAGTTACGGACAGAAATATAATGCCGATGAATTATTGAAAATGTTCGGTAATTCAGATTTATCGGTAGAGCCTTTGTATAAAAATATTTCAAAGGTGCTTGCGAATTAAAAATCTACTCCGTCCCAGTTCGCTGCTGCGAATTGGGACGGAGAGCATACTAATCTGACAGGTTTTTAATCCTGTCAGGTTGTAACCATATAGTAATTATACTAAAAGTTAACCACCCCCAGCTCCCTCCTTAATAAGGAGCGAGCTTTTTATTTGTAGAGACGAATATTTCATTTCCGTTTAACCCAACACCGCCAAGTCGGGGCAGGCACGATTAAAAACCTGTCAGGTCATTCGATTCTTCACTCCCATCATTTTCCCTTTAAACACTTCATTATCTTTCGTATTTTTAGAAGTTAAATTTATATTGTATTTATAAATAAATATGCCAAATCAGCTTCCCATAACCATATTAGGAATGGAAATTCTCAGGAAGAAATCCAAACCTGTGAAAAAAATCGATAGTGATTTTTTAGAATTAGTAGAAGATATGTTCTACACGATGCGAAAATCCAACGGGCAAGGTATTGCCGCACCCCAGGTAAACGCAGATGTAGCTGTTTGCATTGTAGATGTTTCCCACCACAAGCAATACAAAGATTTAAAGCCAATTATACTTATCAATCCCGTCATTGAAAAAACTTTCGGCGATAAAGTTATTTACGAAGAAGGCTGTCTTAGCATTCCCGGCTTTGGTGTTGATGTGGAGAGAGACGATAAGATAATTATAAAGTATGACGATTTTGCTTTAAAGCCAGTTACGCTTGAAGCAGACGAAATGCTCTCGCGTGTAATCCAACATGAAGTTGACCACCTCAACGGTAAGCTTATCGTTGACTTCCTCACTCCAGAACAAAAGAAAGAAAGAAAAGCAGAAATCAATAAAATAAAAAAAGGTGATTTCGAAATGAGCTATCCTATAATGCTTAAAAAATAAGTTTGTATATTTTATTATAAACATATATTTTTCAGTTCTGTACCCGCAAGAGAGAATAAAAATACTTCAAAAATAAAAACAAAGGAACAGTTATGAGAAATTTACTTACAGTTTCACTCCTTCTTTTTGCATTAACTGCTTACTCACAATCAGTGTCAATGCAGAGAATTCAGGAAGAAGAAAACCCTGTTTACAAAGAAGTAGTTGATAACTCTGAATACGCAAAGCTGTGGCGTCAGCTATGTGAAGCGAAGAAATCAGGTAACGGGCAGCTTTACGCATCGATACTACAGGAGTTAAGAACAAATTATCCGGATAGAATGCACACCATTCCACCACAACAGAACAATATACTTAATGCCTGCGGACCTTTAGTTGAACCTCCATTCGTAAGCGATTGGGGAAATTTTAATACAAGAGTTTCTGCTTCTTCAGTTTATTCTGGTGGAACAAATACTTCTATGGGTGAGAATCCAAAAACATTGCGCTTAAGGTCAGATAGCTTAGGCTCTTTATATTGCGCTTTTATAAAATCAACAAGAGACTCTTTAATACTCTGTAAAAGTTCAAACAGCGGACAGAACTGGATCGTAATACAAAGATTTTCAGCTACTGCGCCCGCGGTGTTTCATTCATTTGATTTTTATGCAACAGATTCTGCCAATGTAACTAAGCTTGGATTTGCAGTTTCAATCGTAAGCAGCGCTGTTACCACAGACGGTCAATTGTATTTTGCATTGTGCAATGGTGACGGCTCCAATGTAAGAATATCTCAGATCCAAGCTACTCCCGGAGGAAGAGGACTTATAAATCCTGCAATCATGTCAGACGGTTCTCAGCATCCCGGCGATATGACATATTGGTATGTTACGTATTCCAGTTATAGTCCATCAACACCAACGGCAAATGATGCTTTAGCTGCAATTACTCCAAACTGGGGCACATCGTGGACGTACGCAGTTGCAAGAAATACGTTCAATGATTATGATTTAGATATTGACTACGTTACATATCCCACAGGTGATTCAGTTTACGTTATACTTGCAAATAATCTTACTTTGACAAATGCGAATTTAAGAGTACGAAAAATTTCGTTAGCTGCTTTTGGGACAGGGGCGTGGTCACAGGTAAATCCTGCAGGTTCAGCTGCTCCAGAGTATGGTTCACAGTTATCTGTTAATAGAGCAACCGGGCAAATTGTATGCACATTCACTTCTGTTCAAAGCGGAATTGAAACAATCGGGTACAACTACACAACACCCGGTGGAGCATCGTTCAATACAACAAGTTATGGATTTATTGCAAACCAGCCCAATGCAACAGTCTTCCCCATGCTCTCTATAAATCCTTACGATAATATATTCAGAGTTGCATATCTGGGCAAAGGAGGCACAAGGGATACTATTAAGTATGCATCTTCAACTGATCCTTCAGCCGGTTTTACAAGATTCGCAGGTAATATAAACTACCAATCTACCGGTCCATCCATTGATGTTGCTCCTGATGTAACAGGTGTTAAAACTATCTCATCGGTTGGTGGTATAGTATTTACGACTGTCGGAAATGCAGGGTCATATTACCATGGAGAAAATTTCCCTCTTGTAGGAATTTCGAATAATAACGGAACTCCTGACGGATTTAGTCTTTCACAAAATTATCCGAATCCATTCAATCCTTCAACAAATATAAAATATAATATTCCTGTAAGTGGATTTGTAACATTGAAGGTTTATAATATTTTAGGAAATGAAGTAGCGAATTTAGTTAATACAAATCAAACTGCAGGTGAATATTCAATTGACTTCAATACATCGAGCTTGAATCTTTCCAGCGGAGTTTATTTCTATAAGCTTACTGCAGGAGAATTTACTGATGTAAAGAAAATGTCCCTGATTAAATAACTGAATACATTTATATAAAATTTTTAATTTGAACCTGACGGGCTTAATTGAACGTCAGGTTTATTTTTTTTATTAATATTCATTAGAACAATTTGAGAATAATTTTCATGGGGACTCCGCAGTTTGCAGTTCCCTCTTTAGATATACTAATTAAGAACGGACATGAAATTTTATCCGTCGTTACCGTTCCCGATAAGCCGAAAGGCAGAGGGCAGAAGCTTGGCATCTCCGATGTGAAGCAATATGCTTTAGATAATAATCTGAAAGTATTGCAGCCTGTAAAACTGAAAGATGAAAATTTTCTCAGTGAATTAAAATTGCTTCTTCCGGATTTAATTGTTGTTGTTGCATTCAGAATTTTACCTTCTGTGATATTTGATATTCCAAAGTATGGAATATTTAATTTGCACGGCTCCCTGCTGCCAAAATACAGAGGTGCAGCGCCAATCAATTGGTCGATTATCAATGGCGACAAGGAAACGGGAGTAACAACATTCTTCTTAAAAGAAAAAGTAGATACAGGGAATATAATTCTACAGGCGAAAGTTGAGATTAAGGAAAATGATACGTTCGGGGAAATTTATGAAAAGCTTTCACACATAGGCGCAGAGTTAGTTTTAGAGACAGTAAGAGAAATTGAAAGTGCCGAAGTAAAAATACAGGAGCAGAACGACGTGCACTCATCCCCTGCCCCCAAAATTTTCAAAGATGACTGCAGAATAAATTGGAGCAAGCCATCCGGGCAGATTCATAATCTTATTAGAGGGCTTTCGCCTCATCCCGCAGCCTGGACAACTCTTGATGGGAAAGTTTTTAAAATTTACTCAACTCTCAAAACAGAAACAAAGTCCTTATCACAAACCGGTACATTACTAAAAGAAGGGAAAAAATTATTTGTGAATACAAATGATAATTTACTGGAAATATCAGAGCTTCAATTGGAAGGAAAAAAGAGAGTAAGATCAATTGATTTTTTGAATGGGATGGATATGAGTAAGGAACATATTTTATCATAAAAATTCCAATTTATTGAATAGAATTAACACAAAGATTTAATTAATTTGAATAAATTTTTGATAGAAGTACATGGCTAAAGAAACGAAAATAAATCCGACCGAAATAAGACTGAAAGAAGTTGATAAAGAAATTTCTGAGCTTACAGAGCAAAGAAACTCCTTACGCGCTCACTGGAATCTTGAAAAAAATTTAATCAAAGCAATCCGTTCATCCAAAGAAGAGATTGAGAATTTAAAAGCTGATGCTGATAAATACGAACGCGAAGGAAATCTTGCAAAGGTTGCTGAAATTCGCTATGGAAAATTACTTGAGCTTGATAAAATTATAAATAAAAATACAGTGGAGCTTGCAGATGTTCAGAAGAACAATAAAATGCTCAAAGAAGAAGTTGATGCAGAAGATATTGCAGAGATAGTTTCTAAATGGACGGGCATTCCCGTTACGCGAATGCTTGAAAGCGAGAGGCAGAAACTTCTCACCATGGAAAATAATCTTGAAGAGAGAGTTATCGGACAGGATGAAGCAGTAGTTGCGGTATCAAATGCCATTCGCCGCTCACGCGCAGGTTTGCAGGATGAGAACAGACCAATCGGTTCGTTTATTTTTCTGGGCACAACAGGCGTTGGCAAGACGGAGCTTGCAAGAGCATTGGCTGAGTTTTTATTCGATGATGAGAAGGCAATGGTGCGAATTGATATGAGTGAGTACATGGAAAAATTTTCCGTCTCGCGATTAATCGGCGCTCCTCCGGGATACGTTGGATATGAAGAAGGCGGGCAGCTTACTGAAGCAGTAAGAAGAAGACCATACTGCGTTTTGCTTCTTGATGAAATTGAAAAAGCACATCCTGACGTATTTAATATTTTGTTGCAGGTGCTTGATGAGGGAAGACTAACGGACTCACAAGGAAGAACTGTAAACTTCAAGAATACGATTATTATAATGACTTCAAATCTCGGCGCGCATTTGATACAGGAAAGATTGCAGACAATCACTGATGATAACAAAGATGCCATTATGGGAGAGTTGAGAGTTAGCATGCTAGAGCTTTTACGGCAGACAATTCGCCCAGAGTTTTTAAATCGCATTGATGAAATAATTTTGTTCAAGCCACTTACATCCGGTGATATAAGAAAAATTGTTGACCTCCAGTTAAAGCAGCTTGAAGAAAAGCTTGCACGTAACCAAATGATATTGAAAATTGATAACGATGTTATGGATTGGCTTGGCAAGCTGGGCTTTGATATTGCATTCGGCGCAAGACCGTTGAAGAGAACTATTCAAAAACATATTACGAATGTTTTATCGGAGAGAATCCTAAACGCAGATTTTCTTCCCGGCGATACAATAGAAATATTTTTAGATAAAGCAGGACTGATTGAGTTCAGGAAAGGAACCCCGGATAAGAATTAATGATAAATTATTTCCAGAACTACTTTGAATTGAAAGTTCTTAAACTTACCGATATAAAACTTCACGAAACAACTGAAGAGGTTCGCAGAACAAGAGTATATGATAGAATCGCAGAAGCAAAATATATTAACAATCCCATCATTGTCGGGAGATATGATAACGAATTAATTCTTCTTGATGGCGCAAACAGGTATAGCTCTATAAAATCGCTTGGCTGTAAGCTTATCATCGCGCAGATAATAAATTATAAATCGAACAAGACTGTTTTAGATGTCTGGAATCATTTGGTTTATGATTTCAGTCTTGATACAGTTGTGGAGTTTTGTAAAAATAATAAAATTTCCTGTCAAAAAATTTCTTACTCAGAAGGAAAGAAAATTCTTGATAAAGATTTTTACCATATTCTTGTAACTGATACCTCGGGAACGGAAACAATTCTAATAAATCTCAGCAAAAATTTTAAAAAGTGCCTTGAGCAGTTATCACAAATCGGAAATTTATATTTTATGCAGTACGGTTTCGACCGTTCCGAAAGCGAAATTAAGATTACCGAGCTTAGAAAATTCACAAGGAAAAAAGGAGTGCTATTTGTATATCCTCATTTTCAAAAATCACACATAGCAAAAATTGCACGCAACAATCTTCGTGTGCCGGCAGGAATTACGAGGCACTTAATTCAGAACAGAGTACTCCATGTAAGATATCCCGTAAAAAATTTGAAAGAAACCGGTAACTTAGAAAAAAAGAATGCAGAGTTTATGAAAGAAATAACTACAAAGATTGATGACAATAAAGTAAGGCAGTATAACGAATCCGTAATTATTTTTGACGAATAAAAAGAACACTTTAAAAGTATATTGAACCTTTCCTTTTTCATAGCTAAACGATATTTATTCTCAAAAAAGAAATTTAGTTTTATAACTATTATTTCTATTATCTCCGTGCTCGGTGTAACAATCGGTGTGGCCGCGATGATAATTGTTTTATCCGTCTTCAACGGATTTCAAAAAAGAGTAACTGATAATCTTGTAAACTTTGACCCGCATATTCGTATTGAAGCAACCGGCTCAGATAAGCTCGCAGATTATAACGCTACAATTGAAAAGCTTACGTCTGAAGGCATCAAAGCCGTTGCACCTTATACTCTTAACAAAGGTATGTTAACAAAAGCTAACTACAATAAAGTTTTATTTATAAAAGGAACTGACCAGAATAAAATAAGTGATGTTTCAGGAATAAAAAATTTAAAGTGGCTCGGCGAATTTAATCTTGAAGATGACGGGGACCTTGGTGGAATTGTAATAGGACTTACACTTGCTGACCAGATGCATGTGAATCATCTCGGCGATACGCTCACTTTATTAAGTCCGGTAGGACTGGAGTCTTCTGTTACTCAATTTGTTGAGCCTAAAACAAAAAAATTTACCGTTCGCGGAATATTTAATTCAGATGACCGTGACTACGATCTAAAATATGCATACATCTCAATTGAAAACTCGCAATATCTTTTTGATTTAGGTGATAAGGTAAACGGTGTTGAAATGCGCCTAACAGATATAAATGATTCAGAGAATGAGAAAGTCAGATTAAGCGCTTTATTAGGAAAAGACTTCAATGTGATGACATGGTTTGATTTACATAATGATTTTTATTCTATTTTAAAACTTGAACGTATCACTGCATTTATTATTTTAAGTATAATTATTGCTGTAGCATCATTTAATATTCTAGGCTCGCTAACTATGACAGTTATTGAAAAGAAGAGAGACATTGGAGTACTAAAAGCAATGGGCGCAAGCAATAACATGATAATGAAAATATTTATGTATGAAGGAATTTCGGTGGGACTAATAGGAATGGTATGCGGCAATCTACTCGGACTTGCTGTTACACTCGGGCAGCAGTATTTCAAATTTTACAGGCTCGACCCTTTTATTTACAAAATAGATGCAATGCCCGTTGTACTAAGAGTTCAAGATTTTATTTACGTTCCTCTTGCAGCTTTTTTGCTTTGCTTCATTGCATCGCTTTACCCTTCAAGGAAAGCAGCTTCTCTCAAACCGGTTGAATCAATCAAATGGGAATAAATTTATTTTAAAATACATAAAAAATGAATACGAAAGTATTATTAGATATTAAAGATGTTAAAAAATCTTACAAGATAAACAAAGTAGAGAACCTTGAAGTGCTTAAAGGAGTTAATCTTCAGATTGACCGGGAAGAAATCGTAGCCATCGTTGGAAAATCCGGCGCAGGCAAAAGCACTCTACTTCATCTGATAGGAACTCTTGATACACCTGACTCAGGGAAAATATTTTTTAACGGCACCGATGTTTATTCAATGAAGGAAAAAGAATTATCAAAATTCCGCAATAGTAAAATAGGATTTATATTTCAATTCCACCATTTGCTTCCTGAGTTTACTGCTATAGAAAATGTAATGATTCCGGCCATGGTTTCAGGCAAAGAAGATAAAGCTAAAGCAATTGAACTGCTAAAAGAAGTGGGGCTTGAAGATAGAAAAAATCACAGGCCAAATGAAATTTCAGGAGGAGAAGCCCAGCGTATTGCAATTGCACGAGCATTAATAAACTCGCCTGATTTGATTTTAGCAGATGAGCCGACAGGCAATCTTGATACACAAAATGCAGATACTGTAATGAATTTAATTTTTAACTTAAGAGATAAATTTAAACAGACTTTTATAATTGTAACTCATAACGAAGAATTTGCGATGAAGTGTGATAGGGTAATTCACATGAATGACGGCATGATTGTATAACTCAAAATTATTTACAATTTTTTAATATATACCTTACATCTAAAAAACTTATCTTTATTAAACTTCAATCCTAATTAAGTTTGAAACTCATTAAAATTCAGGTAGAAAATTTAAATCTGTATTACGGAAAAGTTCACGCACTGAAAAATATTTCCTTAGGATTGGAACCCAACAAAGTTACTGCGCTTATGGGGCCATCGGGCTGCGGGAAGTCAACTTTTCTCCGAACGCTTAACCGCATGAACGATTTAATCGACTCATGCAGGATAGAAGGTGATATAGAAATCGATAGCGAAAACATTTACAGTAAAGATGTTGATGTTGTTGCATTGAGAAAAAAAGTCGGAATGATTTTTCAAAAATCAAATCCGTTTCCGAAATCAATTTATGATAACATTTCATACGGGCCCCGCATAAATGGTGTAACGAAAAAAAGTGAACTTGATGAAATTGTAGAAATAAGCTGCGTAAAAGCCGCATTGTGGAATGAAGTAAAAGACAGATTGAATGAATCTGCGATAGGCTTATCAGGCGGACAGCAGCAAAGAGTTTGCATTGCGCGCGCGCTGGCAGTAAATCCTGAGATCCTTTTGATGGATGAGCCCGCCTCTGCATTAGACCCGATAGCAACTGCTAAGATAGAGGAATTAATTTTTGAATTAAAAAATTCTATTACTATTATAATTGTCACACATAATTTACAGCAGGCGGCAAGAGTAAGCGATAAGTGTGCATTTTTCTTATCGGGAGAAGTTGTAGAGTTTAATTCAACCAGGAAGATGTTTACTAAGCCTGAAGATGAAAGGACACAAAGATACATCACAGGGAAGTTTGGTTAATGCAATTATAATTTATAAAAAATATATTTATATTTTAAAAAATTTTATAACGTAACTATTATGTACCAATATTTAGAAGAAGAGTTAGACCAGCTTCGCACAAGAATCATAAAAATGGGAAGCTTAGTTGAAGAGCAAATAGAACTTGCATTCAAATCTTTGTATGAGCAAAATCTTGAGCTTGCAAATATTGTAATAGAGCGTGACGATAAAGTCGACAAATACGATGTTAAGATTGATAAACAATGCCAGAGAATTTTTGCGCTCACCCAACCGGTAGCAATTGATTTACGGTTAATAATGTCTGCGATGAATATCAATAACGATTTGGAGCGTATGGGAGATATTGCAGTGAATATTGCTGAACGGACGCTAAACTTCATTGGTTATCAGGACTTACTTGAACGCATCCAGCTTCCTGAAATGACAAAAAAAGTTCAGGCAATTGTAAAAGGCGCAATTGATTCATTTGTAAACAATGATGCGCAAATGGCTGCAGAAATAATTAAACTTGATAGAGTAATTGATAAAGCCTATGAAGATATTTTCGAAAGGCTTATTCATGAAATGACGGAGAATAAAAACTTAATAAAGCCATGCTCACATGCCATTACTCTCTTAAGGAATATAGAGAGACTTGCCGACCACTCGACTAACATTGCTGAAGATGTTATTTTTCTTGTGGATGCAAAAATAATTAAACACAGGAAAGATATTGACAGTGCCGAGGACTCCCCTACCGTTTAATTTTTTATCATTGTAAAGACTTTTGAGATTAAATATTATTGTTATATTTAATCCATCATTATCATAAATAGCCTGCGAAAATACTATCTGTTTTTTTTTACACTTCTGATTTTCTTCATCAATCATTCTATCTCATATTCTCAGATTGACTCTCTTCATCACTTACAATTCGATAGCCTTAAAATTAAAAACACAACTGAGTTTTCTCATAATTCTGAATTCATTCCTTACGATACTTTTATCTGGAATGATAAAAGAAATGTTTCAGAAATTTTAAACGAGAAGTCCGGTATATTTGTAAATGATAAAGGGTTTGGTATGTACAATAGGATTTATTTCAATAATTATCATGATAACCAAATCGGATTTTTTAAGGATGGTATTCAGCAAAACAATAATTTTTTTGGAATATTCGACCCTGAATTAATTTCTGTTACTGAGATTGAAAAGATAGAAGCAGTTTCAAACATCAGCTCGTTTATATA
>JBBRQV010000023.1:0-28901 GCA_038225955.1 Ignavibacteria bacterium
AAGTGAGTACGCAAAAAATGATTTTGCTTCGTATGCAAGAGCAACGGCAAATGTGGACAGAGTATCTTTTGAGCATTATGATTTAGTGAGGGACGATTTAAATATTGTTTATTATCCTTTATGGGTAGTGAGATATGTTTTTCAGAACAGAACGTATCAGGTAGTAGTTGACGGACAGGATGGAACGATATGTTACGGCAAAGCTCCAGGAAATAATTTGTTCAGGGCAGTTACGGGTATTTTTGGAGTTGCAGCAGGAATGTATTTTTTAACATTGTTCGGAGCATTTTCTATTGCAAGTTCATCGGGTAAAGGCGCTTTTGCGGCTTATATATTTTCAGCTGTTTTAGGAGTGTTCATTATTAAGTGGGGATATAAAAAATTCCGTTACGGCGGCGAAATAGAAGAAGGAACCGGAATTGTAAATGAGACTGATAATAAAAAGATTCAGACTAAAAACGAAGGGATGGAAATCGCCAAAGACGTTGCTTCTTCAATGGTAGTAGGCGGAATCGTATCTGCAATTTTTAGTCAGATTGGCGGCGGTAGAAACGATTAAAATTTAAAAATTTTTCAAATGTCAGATTTTAAATTAGTAGCACTAAAATGTAAAACCTGTGATAGCGGACTTGTTGTCTCGCTGAATGATAATATTACTTATTGCCAAAGCTGTGGCAGCGGATGGGAAATTATTAATGGGGAAACTATGCCTATCGAAATTAACTTTGCAACGGCTGCAATCCGTGGAGACGGTGAGATGATTTATAAACCGTTCTGGCTGGTTACAGCCAATATAACTATTCTTGAAAGAGAATCTTCCGGCGGATTTTTTTCAAATCTTTTCGGCGGAAGTAAAGAGCAGACATCCGGTACAATTAAATTTTATATCCCGGCATTTGCATGTGAGCTTGAAAAGATGAAAAATCTTGCATTAGCTTTTACGACTTCAAACCCAGTTGCATCTCCACAAAAATTTAATGTAAAGCTAGTCGGTTTTAATTACGGAAAGGAAGATGCAAAAAAACTTGCAGAGTTTCTTCTCATTACAATTGAAGCGGAGAAATCCGATACAATAAAAACTTTCCGCTATGATATTAAATACGAAAAGCTTGAAATTTTAGGAATACCTTTTTATAGACTTCCGAACAATAAATTACGCGATGCCATGATGGGCATAGAGATATAGAGAGCCCGTTACTTCCCCATCATCTTATCGTTAAAATCGTTACTCTTACCGCGTGGAATAGAAAGCGATTTCCAGTTATCTTTGGCAAGGAATCTTGCGAGATAGACAATCTGCCCTATGTGATATCCGTAATGATAAATCTGTCTGTTGATAGCCTGTATAACTGTATGTGGTTCTTTTCTTATGTAAACAATTTTCGATAAGTCATTTTCTGTCAGTGAATTCAAAGCATTGAAAGTACACTCCCATCCTTTTTCCCATCGCTCGACTATATCATCTCTATCGGTATAAAACAATTTATCGAACTCAGTATCGCGGTGTCTCCATTCTTTCTCTCCATCGGTTGTAAGAAAATCAGTCCAGCGCGAAAGCATATTGCCCGAGAGATGTTTTATTATTGTTGCAATGCTATTGCTCTCTTCATTGGGCTCGAAGAAAAAATCTTCATCTTTAATTTGCGCGAATGCTCTGTCTCCGCCTTTTTTTATTTCGTGAAAAATTTTAATTGAGTTTGTAAGGTAATCCTGCCCGATTGAAAGCTGTTCCATGATATTTATTTTTTAATATTCATTTTCAATTTAAGGAAGAATTGAAAGAAAATGAATATTAAAATTTACTCTAATTGTTTGGTTTTAGCATGTTTTTGTGCTTTATAAAGCTTGAATAATTCATCTTAGAGCAATTAAAAAAATATTTTTTTCAGGGAGAAAAATAAAGTCCTTTCTTTCCTGCAAAATAATATGCGAATTAACCTGTAAAATAATAGTGCTTATTAAAACAGCTGTATAAAGATTGTTTTTAACAAGTGTAAAACTATTTTAAAAGTCAATAGTTAAATTTTTTAAAATTGTTTGCATTTAAAAAACAGTTGTCTTAATTTTGAATCATAACCCAAACGTACATGCGTTATTTTACTCCTCCTACAGAAAAATTTATTATTAATTTATTGATTCCGTAATACAGTTAATACTAAATTTTTCTTAATAATATTTTTATAATTTTTTAATTCTTCCCTGAATGAAAATAAAAAGACAACTTGTAGATAAAGGCAGAACGGCCTTTGAAATGATTGAGTTTGAAAAAAGAATTTCTGTAATCAGAAATCCTGACGGTTCGATAGTATTTGAAATGAATGACATCATGGTACCCAAACATTGGTCGCAGGTAGCGACTGACATTCTCGCACAAAAATATTTCCGCAAGGCAGGTGTTCCAAAACATTTAAAGAAAGTTGAAGAGAAAGGTGTCCCTGAATGGCTTTGGCGCTCTGAACCTGACGAAGATAAACTAAGCTTAATAGTAGAGGAAGAAAAAAATACATCAGAGACGGATTCACGCGAAGTGTTCCATAGACTTGCAGGATGCTGGACATACTGGGGATGGAAGCACAAATATTTTAACAACGAAGATGATGCAATAAATTTTTATCAGGACTTATGCTATATGCTTGCTATGCAAATGGCAGCACCGAACTCACCGCAATGGTTTAATACCGGACTTAACTGGGCATACGGTATTGCAGGTCCTTCACAAGGTCATTACTATATAGATGCAGAGACAGGGAAGCTTACAACATCTACCGATGCATACACTCACCCGCAGCCTCACGCATGTTTTATTCAGTCCGTCAGTGATGACTTAGTGAATGAAGGCGGTATAATGGATTTGTGGGTTCGTGAAGCAAGACTATTCAAATACGGTTCAGGTACAGGTTCGAACTTCTCAAACTTAAGAGGTTCGGGAGAAAAACTAAGCGGCGGTGGACGTTCATCGGGCTTAATGTCATTTTTGAAAATCGGTGATAGAAGCGCAGGAGCAATTAAATCCGGCGGAACAACAAGACGCGCAGCTAAGATGGTTACATTAGATCTTGACCATCCCGATATCGAAGAATATGTAAACTGGAAAGTAATAGAAGAAGAAAAAGTTGCTTCATTAGCAGCGGGTTCAAAACTTTTAAATTTACACCTTAATAAAATAATAAAGTCGTGCAGTTCAGTTCACCCTGAAAATGACGGCTACGATAGAAAGACAAATAAAGCTCTTGGCGTAGCAATCAATGATGCAAGAAAAGCTTTCATCCCTGAAAATTATATTGAGAGAGTAATTCAGTTAGCAAAGTTAGGTTACAAAGAACTGGAAATTCCTGTTTACGATTTAGACTGGAACTCAGAGGCATATGTAACTGTCTCAGGACAAAATTCAAACAACAGTGTTCGTGCAACGAATGAATTTATGGAGTCCGTTCTTGATGACAAAGACTGGAATTTATATTGGAGAACTGAGCTAAGAAAAGCAAAGAAAGAAAACAGAACTGCAAAGCCTTGCAAGACAATGAAGGCAAGAGATTTGTGGGGACAGATATCTTACTCGGCATGGGCAAGCGCAGACCCGGGAATACAATTCCATACAACAATTAACGAATGGCATACATCACCTGCAGGCGGAGAAATAAAAGCATCTAACCCATGCTCTGAATATATGTTCTTAGATGATACAGCTTGTAACTTAGCATCGCTGAACTTAATGACATTCTACGATTACGATAAACAGAAATTCGATATAAATAAATACAGACATGCAGCAAGAATCTGGACAGTTGTTTTAGAAATCAGTGTATTGATGGCGCAGTTCCCAAGTAAAGAAATCGCAGCTCTCTCCTATGAATACAGAACACTCGGACTTGGCTATGCAAACCTCGGCGCACTATTAATGGTACAAGGCATTCCTTACGATTCACCTGAATCACTTGCAATCACCGGAGCCCTAACAGCTATTCTTCACATGACATCTTACACTACCTCTGCGGAAATGGCAAAAGAGCTTGGAGCATTTGCAAGATATAACGAGAATTCAGATAATATGCTTCGTGTAATAAGAAATCACAGAAGAGCGGCTTACAACGTTCCTGCGGAAGAGTACGAAGGGCTTTCAATAACACCTCATGGAATAAATAAAAAATTCTGCCCTGAAGATTTATTAACTGCTGCAAGAGAAGATGCTGATAAAGCATTAGAGCTTGGCGAAAAGCACGGCTATAGAAATGCTCAGGTAACAGTTATTGCTCCAACAGGTACAATTGGTTTATTAATGGATTGTGATACAACAGGTGTTGAACCTGATTTTGCATTGGTAAAATTCAAAAAATTAGCAGGAGGTGGATACTTCAAAATCATAAATGAATCCGTTCCACCGGCATTAAAGAAATTAGGTTACACATCACACGAGATTGACGAAATTATAAAATATACAAAAGGCCACGGCTCGCTCATCGGCTGCCCGCATTTAAATGCGCAGTCACTTACAGATAAAGGATTTACAAAAGAAATAATTGCAATAATAGAAAAATCATTACCTACAGTCTTTGATATAAATTTTGCTTTTAATAAATGGAGCTTAAGCGTTGCATTCTGTAAGAATGTTTTAGGATTCTCAGAAGAGCAGTTAGAAGATCCAAGCTTTAACATTTTAAAAGAACTCGGATATTCTAAAGAGCAGGTAGATGAAGCGAATGATTACATCTGCGGAACGATGACTATAGAAGACGCTCCTCACTTAAAAGATGAGCACTATGCAATTTTTGACTGCGCTAATAAGTGTGGTAAAAAAGGTAAGAGATATATTAAGACTGACGCACATATAAAAATTATGGCGGCGGCTCAGCCGTTTATTTCGGGCGCAATTTCTAAGACAATCAATCTTCCGAACGAAGCAACAATCGATGATATGAAGAATGCATACATGCTCTCATGGAAATCATGCCTGAAAGCAAACGCATTATATAGAGACGGCTCGAAATTGTCACAGCCATTGAATTCCGTAACCGATGATGAAGCTATCGGAGATGAAGATATCACAGAAAATACAGTAACGTTTACTAAGAATAACGATATAGTAAAAGTCGCAGAGAGAATTATCCACAGGTACATTGCTAAGAGAAGAAAACTACCGTTTAGAAGAAAAGGATATACACAGAAAGCGAAAATCGGAAATCACTCTGTTTATTTAAGAACAGGTGAATACGAAAACGGGCAGCTTGGCGAAATCTTTATCGATATGCATAAAGAAGGCGCTGCGTTCAGAAGCCTGATGAACTGCTTTGCGATTGCTATTTCGCTCGGACTTCAGCACGGCGTTCCGCTTGATGAATTTGTAGATGCATTTGTATATACAAGATTCGAACCGAATGGAATTGTAATGGGAAATCCGAATATTAAAATGTCCACATCTATAATTGATTATATATTCCGTGAGCTTGCAGTAACTTACCTCGGCAGAACGGATTTATCGCACATACAAGTTGACGATGATTATAAGACTTCACCGATAGACGCTTTATCTAAATTAGAAGCTGAAGAGGATTTTGATGAAGAGGAAATTTACTCTGAAAGAATTATAGAAGAAAAACATAAACCGCTTGATGCAGTTCCAACCTCTTCAATTTCAATAAAGCCTGCTCCTGTTAAGGCACCTGTTATAGATGCGATTGCTTCAAACGGTAAAGTAGTTTCCGGCAAAGCCAACATTGAAAAAATAAAAGAAGCTAAGCTTAAAGGATACACAGGCGATATCTGCCAATCCTGTGGAAGCGTTACAATGGTGCGTAACGGTACTTGTTTGAAATGCATTACTTGCGGCGAAACAAGCGGCTGCTCATAATAATAAACTAGTGAAATAAAATATTTCGTTGTACAGAAGTCCCGCTATCGAAAGGAGCGGGATTTTTTGTTTGTGCGTCTATTTATATGCCCTTAATTATATGCCTTAAATTATTATAGCAATTTGTTTTTATTTGTTTTATATTTGTGCTATAATTTATTAGAAAAAATTCTCATCTTATGGTAATATATGAATCAATATTATTCCTAACTTTGTTCAACTTTAGAATTAGAAAATAAATTTAAAAATAAAACAATAATTATATGGTACAGGATAACAGCATGAAACTGCGCTCTCTTGAAATCGCAATGGAGCAAATCGAAAAAGATCACGGCAAAGGCGCCGTAATGAAATTAGGTGATAAACCAATTGCAAAGCTTGAATCGATTTCAACGGGTTCTATTTCACTTGATGCGGCACTAGGTATAGGCGGAGTTCCGAGAGGAAGAATTATTGAAATTTACGGACCTGAATCATCAGGTAAAACCACAGTTTGTCTTCACATCATTGCTGAAGCAATGAGAAATGGCGGACTTGCTGCTTTCATCGATACAGAACATGCCCTTGATACAGGTTATGCGCAAAAGCTTGGCGTTGATGTCGGCAATCTTTTAATCTCTCAACCGGAATACGGCGAGCAAGCATTGGAAATCTGCGAAACACTTGTCCGCAGTAATGCATTAGACGTGATAGTAGTTGACTCAGTTGCAGCGCTTACACCACGAGCTGAAATTGAAGGTGAAATGGGTGATGCCGTAATGGGTATGCAGGCAAGACTGATGTCGCAGGCATTAAGAAAATTAACAGCAGCTGTTTCAAAATCGAATGTTGTTTTGATTTTCACAAATCAGTTGAGAGAAAAAATCGGAGTTATGTTTGGAAGTCCGGAAACAACTACCGGCGGTAAAGCGCTTAAATTCTACGCTTCCATAAGAATGGATATAAGAAGAATTGCTGCTATAAAAGACGGAACAGATGTAATCGGTAACAGAACAAAAGTAAAAATTGTAAAAAATAAAGTTGCCCCGCCGTTCAAAGAAGTTGAGTTTGATATTCTATACAACGAAGGAATCTCAAAGCTGGGTGATTTAGTTGACTACGCAGTTAATAAAGAAATCATCAAAAAAGGCGGCGCTTGGTTTACATACGGCGAAATGAGAATGCAGGGTAAAGAAGGCGTGAAGAAAGCTTTGCTTGAGGATAGAGATGCATTGAAAAAATTATATTCTGAAGTTAAAATTGCTGCAGGAATAACTGATAACGCTTCAAACGGCGCGCCGGAATCAAACGGCTCCGCTAAGAAATCAAAAGAAGATAAAGAAGAAGTAAAAGAAAAAGCAAAGAAATAATTAGATTTATATTGAAGAGAATATTAATGAAGTAAAAAAAAGATTACTCATGGATCAAATAATAATGATCTTAATACTTCTATATTTATTGAAGAAGTAAGGACTTTATTAATGAGAATATTCAATGTTAAATTTTTAAAACTGACCGTTAGTTCGCTGAATTAACGGTCTTTTTTTTGTAGTTTAGGAAGGCATGATAATCACAAAAATTGAGCAACAGTTAAAAAACGTCCAGCGGTATAATGTTTATATTGATGGCGAGTTTGTATTGGGAGTGTATGACGACACTCTTCTTAAATACCAGCTACGAAAGGGCGATGAGATAAGTGCTGAGAAAATTTCAGAGATAACAGAGTACGATGAATACAATTACGGGAAGAGCGTTGCGTACAAATTTCTTTCGTACAAGCCGCGCAGCATTAAGGAAGTAAAAAATAAACTTACCTATAAAAAAATTTCCAAAGAGTCCGTTGAAAAAATAATTGAGCACTTAAAAAAATATCAATTCCTTAATGATGAAAGCTATGCGAAGATGTATCTTGAGCAGAAGATAAATAATAAAAGTATGGGTAAGAGTATGGTGCAGTTTAAAATGATTGATAAGGGAATAGATAAGGAAATGATTGCAAAAGTTATTGAAGAAAATTATCCCGAGGATAAACAAATTGAATCCGGAAAGAAGCTACTGGAAAAATATTTAAAGAAAAAGCAGAAGATAGAGGATAAGCAGGAGCTTAAAAGGAAATGCTATCAATATCTGTTTTCGAGGGGTTTTAGCTATGGAATAATAGCACAAATTCTGAATATTTCAGAAAATGAGCAAAATATGTGATTTTACCAAAGAAAATCCGTTGAATAAGTTATCAAAAATGGCTATATTGAAGATTACGGAGCGTAGCGTAGCCCGGTATCGCGCCAGTTTTGGGAACTGGAGGCCGCAGGTTCGAATCCTGCCGTTCCGACAAAAATTATGAACAAATCATAGAAAAGTCCTTGGATTATCATTCAGGGACTTTTTTTTTACCATTTTCAAATGTATAAAATAATAATAAGACCAATATTATTTTTATTCGACTCTGAAAAAGTTCATAACTTTACTTTAGGTTTTGTATCAAAGTTTACATTTCTGCATCCGCTCTTTAAAATATTTTTTGGTTCCGATAAAAAAGAAGAAGTAAATATAAACGGATTAATTTTTGAAAATAAGTTAGGGCTGGCTGCGGGATTTGATAAGAATGCCGTTGCTTTGAGATTCTGGAATGCACTTGGTTTTTCTCATGCTGAAATAGGAACTGTAACACCGTTACCTCAAACAGGAAGTCCTAAGCCGAGATTGTTCAGATTGAAAAAAGATGAGGCGATTATTAATAGAATGGGATTTAATAACAAAGGAGCTGATGAAATTCGTAAAAATATTTTAGTTTCAAAAAAATATCTTTCGAAAGATTTTATCGTAGGAGTAAATATAGGGAAGAATAAAGATACTCCGAACGAAAACGCTGCGGAAGATTATTTAATCTGCTTTAAAAAATTGTACGATCTAGCAGATTATTTTACTATTAACATTTCTTCTCCCAATACAAAAGGATTAAGAGAGTTACAGGAAGAAGATAGTTTAAAAGAACTTCTAACAAAAATAAAAAATCTAAACAAATCTCTTTCTGAGTTTAAAGATGAGAAAAATGTTTTTGTGAAAATTGCACCAGATGTTACTGATGAACAAATTAGAATTATATATAATACAGTAAGCGAAGTTGGAATTACAGGAATAATCTTAACGAATACAACTTTAAGCAGAGAAAATTTAAAGGAAAGAATTAATGAAGGAGGCGGGCTAAGCGGCAAGCCGCTTAAAAAAATGGCAGATGATGTGTTGAATAAATTTCATAAATTAAACGAAGATGGAAAATTGATTTTAATAGGGGTTGGCGGCGTTTTTTCAAAAGAAGATTTCAGCAATAAAATTAGAAACGGCGCATCATTAGTACAGATTTACACGGGAATGATTTACGAAGGTCCTGGAATAATAAGAAAATTTTTAAATTAGATTTTAAAGAATGACATCACCCGTAACGTTTACATTACTTTTTGCAAATATAGCAATATCGCTCTGGGCATTTTACAGCAATCCAATTTACTTCGAAAGATTTTCCGAGTGGCCATACCAAATAATTCATCAGAAAAGATATTATCAGGTTTTGACGTCAGCTTTTCTTCACGCAAACTTCATGCATTTATTCTTCAATATGTTTGCGTTATTCAGTTTTGGCACATACCTGGAAACAGTTTTTATAAATAGCTATGGCGAGATTTATGGCAGCCTTTATTTTTTTATAATTTATTTTGTGAGTCTGCTCTCAGGTTCTATTTTAACGGTAGCCTTCAATTATAAAAATCCGGGATATGTTGCGGTTGGTGCTTCAGGTGCAGTATCGGGTGTAGTTTTTGCTTATGTGCTGCTTTTCCCAACGAATACAATTGGAGTTGTCCTTATACCAATGCCTGCGTATATTTTTGCTTTCCTTTATATAGGCGCTTCGATTTACGGGATGAAAAGTAAGTTTGGAAATATAGGCCACGAGGCCCACTTAGGTGGAGCTATTGGGGGTATTATAGCTACATTATTGCTAATACAAAATGCTTTCCAGATATTTTTAAGTCATTTCTGATTTTAAATTATCTTATTCAGTTTTTCCTGAACTAATTTTTCTCCCGCAGAAAAATCAATTTCTTCAATTGAATTTTTACCTTCACTTAATTCATCTAATATGTTTTGCTGAATGTGTCCTCTGCTTAGTGCTGTTGAATATGGAAATCTGTAAAAAGTTACCATTGAATATTTAGGGACGAATGTATCCGGAAATCTTTTAAATAACTCAGCCTCTATTTTTTTATTCAGTAAAAATCTTTTATCTGCAATCTTATCTCTCATCTCTACAAAATTTTCAACTGCCAAATCAGCGATAGCATCAGTGTTTTCTTTTCTTAAGTTAAAATATTCGTGATAAACTTTACTCCAGTCATCTCCATATTTTTCAATACACTCATTTAATATTGTACAGTCTTCAAAAGCTGCATTCATACCTTGTCCAAAAAAAGGAACTATTGCGTGGCAGGCATCACCGAGTAAAGCAACTTTATCTTTATAATACCATGGGCCGCATTTTACGGTTATTAAACTTCCGGTAGGATTTGCAAAGAAACTTTCCTGTAGATTTTCAACTAAAGAAAGTGAATCCGGAAAATATTTTTTGAAAAAGTCTAAAGCCTTTTCTTTTGTATTTAAATTATTCAATCCCTCTTCTCCTGCGAAAGGATGAAAAAGTGTGCAGGTAAAACTTCCATCAAGATTCGGTAATGCAATCAGCATAAATGTACCTCTTGGCCAAATGTGAAGAGCATTCTTTTCCATTTTGAAATTTCCGTTTTCTCCTGCGGGAATATTCAGTTCTTTATAGCCATGTTCGAGATATTCCTGCGAAAAATTAAATCCGGGAATTTTTAACATTTCCATTCGTAATGCGGAAGCAGAGCCGTCGGTACCTATAACTGTATCGGCAGTAACGGAATGATTTACTTTTGTTGAGTCATTTGTAAAGAAACATTCGCCTGTCTCAAAATTCATCCCCATACATCTTTCATTGAAATGAATTTTTATATTTTCATATTGCTCAGCCATATCTATTAGTTTCATATTCAAAGTAGAGCGCGATACTGAGTTTATGTATTCCGTATCATCTTTACCGTATCTTTGAAACATTAGCTCGCCTTCAACAGGATGCATCATTCTTCCGTACATTGGAATGGCGATTTTTTTTATCTCATCATACAAATCAATTTCCTTCAGCGCATATATTCCGCGTGTGGATAGAGCAAGATTTATTGAACGTCCGCGCTCTATGGGACCTTTACGCATATCAGAGCGTTTCTCATATACGTTTATTTCAAATCCTTTTTTTGCAAGATAAACTGCAAGCAGCGAGCCGGCAAGTCCGGCACCCACTAATGTAATTTTGTTCCCCAATTTCGAAAAATTATTTAAAATAAAATTATGGAATTTAATTCAGAAGGGCTATTACAAAATAAAAATGCCGCAACCAGTGCGGCATGATTTTGAGGGCCATAAAAAATTATTTATTCTTATTTCTTTTTAGCTTTGAAGACACCGTTAGGTTGATTGAATTGTAGTTCAAAGATTTTTCCTGAGGCATCAGGGTTAAAAGCTACGGAATAAGCTTTAAGTTCTTTAATATCAAAATTGTTTTCTCTGGTCGCCGCCAATTCATATTCAGGTTGCCCCGGAACAAATAATTTTAATTTATTATTTTTAACGCTGACCTTTACAGTTAAACCTTCCATTTCATAATCACCGATGTACTTTTCATAAGAAGCTGAGTTGTCAACGAAGTCAGGAATTCTTGTGAACTCTATGTCTTTCACACCTTGCTCAAGTTGTGCAGATATTTTTGATACATTTCCTTTTGGGTCCAATGAAAAATTAACAAGCATAGGAGGAAGGTCTTCATTTGTAGATTTAAAGTAATCATAGTGATAATGTCCCAAATTAATTTTCAAAGTGTGAAAATCTATCAATAGGTTTTCCTTTTTTAATTCTACATTCATTATGCCATAAGACTCACTCTCGTATTTTCCAACATAATCAACTAAAGGATGAGAAGGTGATGTACCCTCTTTTTGATTAGGATCTTTTTGCTCTTCTGTTTTCCCGTCATCGTTATTCTGCGTTCCCTCTAATAATCTTGCACTCCAGTCAACAGCTTCGAGATTAGTCATTCTATCAATGATAAAATTTCTAACAACACTTGGAAAGGAAGTCCCGTCAAGATTGCACAGCACAATTATTCCCAAAGAATCACTGGGCATTAAACAAACGTTTGCTGTAAAGCCGTCAATGTTTCCACCGTGGTCTATTCGCAGATGATTTCTGTATTGTGTTATTATCCAGCCAAGTCCGTAGCTGCTGTAAAAAAGTTCTTTGCTAGGGATGGAAGGGATAACTATATAAGGTGTATGGGTTTGTTGTATCATTTCTTCAGCAACTACTTTTTTACCATTAAACTTTCCGTTGTTCAGATGCATAATTACCCAGTTAGACATATCTTTTACATTGGAGTTTATACTTCCTGCTGGACCTACTGCTTGAATATCTCTGAAATCAGTTAATATTATTTTCTTTTTTTCCTCTTTGTAAGGTAAGGAAAAGTCAGGAGATCTACGTGATTCAATGGTGGAAAAATTTGTGCTGGTCATTTCAAGCGGAACAAAAATATTTTCTCTTGTAAAATTTTCCCATGTATCATTGGAAATTCTTTCTACTAAAATTCCTGCAGTCATATACATAAGATTCTGATACTGCATTTTTTCTCTGAAGCCCGCAGTAGGTTCAAGAAATCTTAATCTGTTAAATAATTCTTTTCTCGATAAGTCAGAGCCGTACCACATTAAATCATGTCTTGGCAAACCCGAACGGTGTGTAAGTAAATCGCGTGCTGTCATATTCAATGTTACATAATCATTGTACATTTTAAAATCAGGCATGTAATTTATAACAGGCTTATCTAAATTCAACTCGCCTCTTTCTGTCAGGATACAATTATCCACGGCAGTAAAAGCCTTTGTGCATGAGCCGATTGCAAACAATGTGTTATCTGTAACAGGAAGTTTTTTCTCGACATCTCTGTATCCGAAACCTTTAGCAAAAATCATTTTGCCGTTCTTTACTATGCCAATCTGAGCACCGGGAACATTCCACTCTTTTAGAGTTTTATTTATTAGTGTATCTAAATCTTTTAACCGTTCTTCATCAGTCTTTCCTTGTGAAAAAGCTGTAGAAGAAATAAATAAGAACGTTAAAAATATATAAAATGTTTTTTTTATTGAATACATGAGGGTATTATTAAAGTTTATATATACTAAGACGAAAAAACTTGAGAACAGGTTTCATATAAAATTAAAGCTTTAATTTTCTGAGTTTTGGATATTTTAAAGCTACCAGCACTACTACTATTAAAGTCATGCATCCGCCGAAGATAACAGATGGCACTGTTCCTAATAATTTTGCGGCAAGTCCTGATTCGAATGCGCCAATCTCATTTGATGATCCAATAAAAATACTTTCAACGGAGGAAACTCTTCCTTTTAAATTTTCGGGTGTTTCAAGCTGTACTATTAAAGCGCGTATTACAACGCTAACCTGGTCAAATGCTCCCGTTAACCCTAATGCAAATAAAGATAAATAAAAATTAGTGGATATTCCAAATAGAATTATGCTCAAACCAAATCCTATAACGGTGATTATTAAATTTCTCCCGGCATTATGTGTGAGAGGCTTCCTTGCCATTACTAGTCCCATCATTACTGCGCCAAAGGCAGGAGCTGCACGAAGGTATCCTAAGCCTTCAGGACCAACTTTTAAAATTTCCGCAGCAAATACAGGAAGCAATGCAACTGCTCCGCCGAATAACACTGCGAATAAATCCAGAGTTATAGTACTTAAAATGAACTTATTATTGAAAACAAATTTTACTCCCGCAGAAATACTATCCTTCATCGACTCTTCTTTACTAAACTCAGGAACGTCTTTCTTCTTAATTGTAAAAACTAATAAAATTGAAATAGCTGTCAGTATTACATCGGCAGTGTATGAAGAAACTACCCCATAGAAACCGTAAAGCAGCCCACCTATTGCAGGACCCACTACTACTCCGATTTGCCAGTTAGTTGTGCTCCATGAAATTGCTTTCGGGTATAAGTCTCTTGGAATTATCTGAGCGAGAAAAGCAAAATTTGCGGGACCCAAAAATCCTCGTCCAATTCCGCTTAAAAATATTACTGCATAAATTAAGTAGAGTTTGTTTGAGAGTACTACTTCAGAAATATTTGCCGATATAAATAATAAAGAGAGTGAGCATAGAAGCATAATTCCCGATGCAAATAAAATTATTTTTTTTCTATCACTTCTATCAACAAGGTGTCCTGCATATAAAGAGATGGATAGGGAAGGAATTGCTTCTGCAAGTCCGATTAGCCCCAGCGAAAAAGGGTCTTTAGTAATTTCATATACCTGCCACCCTACAATGACAGCCTGCATTTGTGTTGCAAGCATCATACTTAATCGCGAAAGTAAATAGAATTTAAATTCTTTAATTTTTAGTGGAGAAACCTGCATTTTCTTTATATAAAATTCAAAATAGATAACATATATTGAATATTCTATTTACAAATAATATCAATTTATATTAATACATATTAACTAAAGTGTAAGTTGAAAGTAGAGATAGCCCCTTACAATCCCGAGTGGAAAATTCAATTTGAGGTTGAGAAAAAAATTCTTTCAGGTATACTAAAAGAATTTAATCCGGTAGTTGAGCATATAGGAAGCACTGCTATAGAGGGGCTCGGAGCAAAGCCAACTGTAGATATTCAGGTAGGAGTTTCAGAGTATAAGCACTTAAACTTGCTTGTAGAAAAAATGATAGGTTTGGGTTATGTGTATTACAAGAAATATGAAGACGTTCTTCCAGATAGAAGATATTTTGTCAAAGTTGAGAATACTAAAAATGAAAATCTTCCGAAAATTCTTCTCGCTTATGAAGATAATTTTGACCGAAAAGAACACCCTCATCTTTTTCATATTCACATTGTCGAACTTAATAGTCATTGGTGGGTAAGGCATATTGCTTTCAGAGATTATCTGAGAGCTAGTAATAAAGCTAGGGATGATTATTATAGTTTAAAAGTAAAACTTGCTGAAAAAGATTGGGAAGATAAAAATGATTATACTGATGCAAAGACAAATTTTATAAAATCAATTGAGGCATTAGCCGGAGTAAAATAATTTAACATGGCAGAAAAAATAAATGTACTTTTTCTTTGGAAACCGGGCGATAAGCTCATCGTTTACCTTAAAAGCGGATTAAAGGATTTAAGAAACATTGAATTTAATTTTATTGATAAGGAAGTTACGGAAGAAGAAACGACAAAATTATATTCTTCTGCAGACATAATTATAGGATGGAGACCTTCGGAAGAACACATTAAGGATGCGAAAAATGTAAAGCTGTTTATAAATCCAGGGGCAGGTGTAAAGCATCTGATGAATTTATTTAAAGAGCTTAACAAAGAAAGAAAAATCGTTTTAGTTAACGGTCATGGGAATTCATATTTCACTGCCCAGCATGGAGTTGCACTTCTATTATCTTTAATGAATAAAGTTGTTTCCCATCATAACTGGATGAAAGAAGGCAAATGGAGATTGGGAGATGAAGCCGCGGTCTCTATCCCTTTGCGGAATAGAAAAATAGGACTACTCGGATACGGAGCAATTAATAAAAAAATTCATAAGTTTTTATCAGGATTTGATGTGGAGTTTCATATTCTTAAACGTTCATGGGATGAATCCGATAAAAAAAATTCAAACAAAAAATATCTTCCATCTCAACTTGAAGATTTTCTGAAACAGATTGATACACTTATAATCGCTCTTCCCGATACCGATGAAACAAACAATTTAATTGCAGAGAAGGAATTGAAGTTACTTGGTGAGACCAGTTTAATTGTAAATATTGCCAGAGGTGAAGTAATAAATCAGGAAAGTTTATACGATGCTTTAAAGAATAAAAAAATTCTTGGTGCAGCGATAGATGTCTGGTACAATTATCAACCGGAAGAAATTGACGGGCAAAAATACCCATACGATTCAACAAAATTCCCTTTTCATGAATTAGATAATGTAATTCTCTCCCCGCACCGCGCAGCCTCTCCTCTCAACGACCTGCAGCGCTGGGATGAAGTTATAGAAAACATTAAGAAGTTCGCAGAGGGTAAAAAAGATTTTCTGAACATAGTTGATATTGAGAGAGGATATTAATCTTATATGCTGAAGGTTTTTTATACCGATAAATACAGAGTTCCTCTTCCTGTTGAACACAGATTTCCAATGATGAAATATGGTTTGTTGAGAGAATATTTGCTTGAGAATAGAATTCTCAATGAATCCGAATTGTTTGAACCGAATATAGCGAGTAAGGGCGACATTCTTCTTGCTCACTCTGAAGATTATTACGAATCGTTCAGAACAGATTCAGTAGATGTAAAAGCAATCAGACGTTTAGGACTTCCATGGAGTTACGATTTATTCCTTCGCTCTCTTGCTTCAGTCGGCGGTTCAATCGCAGCAGCAGAATCTGCTTTAGAAAATGGTGTAGCTGGAAATTTATCAGGCGGTACGCATCATGCATTCAGAGATTATGGTGAAGGATATTGTGTGTTTAATGATTTTGCAATCGTCAGTTTATTTCTTCAGAAGAACAATCTTGCTAAAAAAATCGCAATCATTGATTTAGATGTTCATCAAGGCAATGGAACAGCATCCATTCTTAAAGACAATAAGTACGTTTTCACTTTCAGTATGCACGGGGAGAAAAATTATCCTTATGAAAAAATTACTTCAACACTTGATATAAATTTACCTGATAATACGGGCGACGAAGAGTACTTATCAATTCTTGAAAACAAATTAGAAATAGTTTTTGATTTTGAACCTGATATTGTTTTATATCTTGCTGGAGTTGACCCGCTGAAAGAAGACGCGCTTGGCAGACTTGCTTTAACTAAAGAAGGATTAAGAGAAAGAGATTATATGGTTCTGAATGAGTGTAAGAAAAGAAATATTCCTGTATCAATTGCGCTTGGCGGCGGATATGCAAAACCCATTGAGCTGACGGTAGAGTGTTATGCGCAGACCTATGAAGTTGTGAAAGAAGTGTTTAACTTTTAATAAACTTAACCGACTCGTCTATTACCTGCTCAAATGCGTTTGAAGTTCCATCGAAAGGGTGAACAACTCCGAACGTATGTCCCGTTTTCTGTATCAATCTATATTGAGTGTTTTCTTTATTGCTTTTAGAGTAAAGTGCCTCAGCATTAGAATAGTCAACGGATAAATCCTGCTCGCCATGAAGAATTAAAGTGGGCACATCAATTCTTTTCATTGCTTCCTGAATGTCCAATCTTTCTTTGTTTGTATGAAGGTCGTCAAGCAATGAAATATCCATTCGCATTATTTGTCCTGTGCGGGAATTCGGTTCCTCAATAAATCCTTTTTCTTTCCACTCGTTTTTCTTTCTGTCAGTGTATCTATCGTAGTATGAAACAGCAGCAAGAGTAATTAATTTTTTCACACGTTTATCCTGTGAGGTTTTTAAAATCACACAGCCTCCTCCTCGTGAATGCCCTATCAGAGTAAGAGTTCCGAAATCATAATTATATTTATCTCTGTTTTCATCAAAGTGATCAATTATGTTTCCCAGGTCATCAAGCTCTCTAGAAAAAGTATTTTTTGCAAATAAATCCAGCCGTGTAAAATGAACAAGTTCATCTTCTTTTTCTCCAACTCCGTTGTAGGAAAAATTAAAACTGACAGTGAAAAAACCTGCTTCGGCCAGTTTATCTGTCATGTATGGAAATCCACCCCAGTCTTTAAATCCCTTGAAGCCATGGGCAAAAATTACGAGTGGAAGATTTTTTTTGTCTTCATCATATCTTATATCAGTAACAAGATTATCGCCGTACTCATTTGTAATATTAAAACTTTTTTTTGTGATCATTTTATGAGAGCATTAATTTAAATTAGGGTCTTCCGGAAAGCTTGCCATTACAGCGTATTTTTTCCCGAGCTTCTTCATTACTTCATTCCATAGCGATTCGGGATTTTGATTGAAAATAATTTCTTCTGAAGAATCGGCAACTAACCATGATTTTTCTTTCATTTCATAGTTTAGCTGGTTATCATCCCATCCGCAATAACCAACAAGAAATATGAAATCTTCTGATTTAATTGCTCCGGCAATCATTAAAGATTTCAGCTCTTCAAAGCTTCCTCCCCAATAAATACCATCGAGAATTTCTATACTGTTTTCTATCGGCTCTCCTCTGTGGAGAAACTGCAATGTGTTTGGCTGCACAGGCCCTCCGAAATAAACCGGAGCATCGAAATCTGGGAAGTCAACAACAACATCGTTTAAAGAAAGCTCTGTTTTTTTGTTAATGATAAATCCCATAGTGCCTTCTGAATTATGTTCACAAAGGAAAACCACGGAGCGTTTGAAATTGGGATCGTTCATAAATGGCTCTGAGAGAAGTAGTTTACCTTTTTCCGGTTCGTGGTGAATCATGTTAAATCATTTTTTTGTTTCAATAATTAGTTCTTTTGCAGTGCTTTTGTAATTCTTTTATCAAAATATAAAATCATAAGTTAAGAGGCAAAGAAGAAAAATATTATATTTATTAGATTTTATCTCTCTATCAAAATGGTTATTTTAGAGCTTCATTTTATAAAACACATCAAAACTCAGAAAGGTTAACCATGTCTGGAAATACACCAATAACAGTTGCATATGGAGACGGAATCGGACCGGAAATTATGCAGGCAACAATTGATATCATGCTCGCCGCAGGCGCAAAGCTTGAGATAGAAATAATAGAGATCGGCGAAAAAGTTTATCTTGCAGGAAATGCAACAGGGATAGAGCAAAGCTCATGGGACTCACTAAGAAAAACAAAAGTTTTTCTTAAAGCCCCTATTACAACTCCGCAGGGCGGAGGGTATAAAAGTTTAAACGTTGCTACAAGAAAAACTTTAGGACTTTATGCAAACATCAGACCTTGCGTAAGCTATCACCCGTACGTTTCTACGAAACATCCTGTTATGGATGTTGTAATCGTAAGAGAGAACGAAGAAGATTTATATGCAGGTATTGAGCACAGACAAACTAACGATGTTTATCAATGTTTGAAATTAATTTCACGCCCCGGCTGCGAAAAAATTATCCGCTACGCTTTTGAATATGCTAAAGCTAATAACAGAAAAAAAGTTACATGCTTCATGAAGGATAATATCATGAAAATGACGGACGGATTATTTCACACAGTGTTTGATGAAATTGCTGCTGAGTATCCTGACATCATTAATGAAAATTGGATAATAGATATCGGCGCTGCTAAGATGGCAACTTCACCTGAAGATTTTGATGTTATCGTAATGGAAAATTTATACGGCGATATTTTATCAGACGTTGCTGCACAGATGACGGGTTCAGTAGGCCTTGCCGGTTCTGCAAATATCGGTGATAACTTTGCAATGTTTGAAGCAATTCACGGTTCAGCACCACGCAGAGCAGGACAAAATCTTGCAAATCCTACGGGACTTCTTTTAGGCGCAGTGCTTATGCTGAATCACATCGGGCAGTCACAAGTTGCAACTGATGTTCACAATGCATGGCTTAAGACTATGGAAGACGGCGTTCATACGTATGATATTTTCAAAGAAGGAATCAGTAAAGAAAAAGTTGGCACGAAAGAATTTGCTCAGGCAGTGATTGCAAGAGTAGGACAGAAGCCTTCAATCTTAAAAGCAGTGAACTACAATAGTATTGTAAGAAAAGATATTTTATCGAGAAAATATGTAGCGAAGAAACAGAGAAAAGATTTAATCGGAGTTGATGTATTTTTTGACTGGACTGCAGGTAATGCAGAAGACTTTGGTTCAATGCTAAACAAAATAAGCGCAGGTGGATTGCAGCTTAAACTCATAAGCAACAGAGGCGTAACAGTGTGGCCGAATGCTCATCCTGATATTTTCTGCTCAGACCATTGGAGAGGAAGATATTTCTCTGAAAACAAAGGAGAAATAATTAAAAATTCTGATATAATTGCATTGCTGGATAAATTGCATGAAGGCGGTTTTGATTTTATTAAGACCGAAAACCTTTACAACTTTGATGGTGAAGCAGGATACTCTTCGTAATAAATAAGAGCAAAACATTATATATAAAACAAAAGGCGTTCATTTTATAATGAGTGCCTTTTTTAGTAATCTTTTGTGGGTAAAAATTAAATTTATTTTTTTAATGTTCTCTTATCTCTAAAAAATCTACGAGTTTGATTAATGATTTTTTTGTATCTGTCTCCTTGAAAACACAAATAGCTTCTTTTGCAATCTGTGAATACTCTTTTATTTTATTCTGAGTGTATTCCATCCCGCCGAATTCATAAACAAAATCATGTACGATATCGAATTTTTTCTTTGAGTCGCTTTTTATCAGCCTCATTATCTCAACTGATTTTTTCTTAGGTGCATTCTTTAAAGAAATTATTAATGGCAGCGTAAATTTCTTTTCTTTTAAATCATTACCGACTGATTTTCCGAGTAATTTTTTTCTTCCGGCATAATCCAAGTAATCATCCTGCAGCTGAAATGCTATTCCAAGGTTTTCGCCAAAGACTCCGAGTCTCTCAACATGCTCTTCATTTGTAGTTGCGCTTAGCGCTCCCATTTTGCAGCATGATTTGAGAAGTGATGCAGTCTTATCGGAAATAACTTTAAAGTAAGTTTCTTCCGTGGCATCGAAGTTACGTGCTTTTTGAATTTGTAATAATTCACCTTCACTCATTCTTCTTACAGCCTCAGATGTATAATGTAAGAAATCATATTCCTTTGCTTCAAGAGAAATCACCAATCCTTTTGATAAAAGATAATCTCCTATGAGAACGGCGGCTTTATTTTTCCATACAGCATTAATTGAGGCAATGCCTCTTCTTGTCTTAGCTTCATCTACAACGTCGTCGTGAATTAAAGTGGCAGTATGCAAAAGCTCTACAAGATTTGCAGCTACATAAGTTCTTTCATTTACATTGCCAACAAGTTTTGCAGAAAGAATCACTAGGGTCGGTCTTATTCTCTTACCCTTTTGTTTAAGAATATACTTTGTGATTAAATCAATTAATGCTACGTTCGATTTTAATACTTTTGAGAACTGCTCATGGAAATACTCAAGCTCTTTGGTAATTGGTATTGAAATGTCTTTTAAATTCATCATGTATCCGCTAAGAAAATTTCGATATAGAAATTAATTAAGCGGAAAAAATTATTTTAGAGTTATAAACTAAATTTTTTATTCTTCAAGCAAGGGAACTTCAGGCTCCGTTACTTTTTTCTGTGAAAAAACACAAATCCAGATGCTTATCTCGTAGAGTACCATCAATGGAATCCCAAGCAGCAGCTGATTTGTAACATCGGGAGACGGAGTTACAATACCGGCAATTAACAAAATCAAAACGATTGCATGCTTTCTGTACTTCCTCATAAAAGGAGGTTTTAAAATTCCTACCTTAGAAAGGAAGAATGAAACCATTGGCATTTCAAATACAAGACCTGCTGTAATCATCACAGAGAAAACGAAGTCGTAATATTCATCAGCAGCAATATTGTTTTTAATGATAGTTGAACCGAACTGTGCGAAAAATCCTAACGATGTCGGAAGCATTACGAAGTAAGAAAAAGCGATACCTGTAAGAAAGCAAATAGAAGAGAAAATTACAATCGATGAGACGTATTTTTTTTCACTTGGCTTTAATGCAGGTTCTATAAATTTCCAAATCTGATAAAGCAGATTAGGAATGCTTAAAATTACTCCGCAAGTAATAATCACTTCCATGTACAAACTAAACTGACCATAGGGCTTCAAGTTTTGAAGCGCTAAGGGGGGGTTAGTTAACGTTGATGGTCTTAGAAGGATAGAGTTCATTATCCAGTCTATAAAAAAAGCGGATATAATACCGCCGGCAACAACACCAATAACACTTTTAACAATCCTCCATCTTAATTCTTCCAGATGGTCGAGAAAGCTCATTCCCTCTTGCTCATGTATATTCTGCTCTTCGCTCACGTATCTTTAATGTTTATTCTTTACTTACTCTTTATATAGTGGAAATTTTGCTGTTAATTCCTTTACTGCTTCAGTAACTTCTTTTTTTACCGCTTCATTCTTATGGTCGGCAATCACTTTATTTATCATGTCGGCAATCATTTCCATTTCTGCTTCTTTCATACCTCGTGTTGTAAGAGCAGGGGTGCCAAGTCTTATTCCGCTTGTAATCAAAGGCGATTTATCATCGAATGGTACTGCATTTTTATTACATGTAATTCCTACTTCATCAAGCGCATTCTCTGCCGCTTTGCCGGAAAGATTTTTATTTCTCAAATCAATCAGCATTAAGTGATTATCGGTTCCGCCTGAGATAACTTTAAAATCATATGATATTAATTTATTTGCAAGTGCCTGAGCATTTTTAATAACCTGTTTGCAATATTCTAAAAATGAATCCTCTAAATCTTCTTTGAAGGCAACTGCTTTTGCGGCGATAACATGCATTAGCGGTCCGCCTTGTACTCCGGGCATTACCATTGAATCAATAAGCTCGCTCATCATTTTTGTTCTACCTGATTTAGGAGCAACAAGTCCGAACGGATTTTCATAATCTTTACCCAGTAGAATCATTCCGCCTCTTGGTCCTCTTAAAGTTTTATGAGTTGTTGTAGCAACAACGTGGCAGTGAGGAAGCGGGTCGTTTAATAATCCTTTTGCAATAAGTCCTGCAGGATGTGCAATATCTGCGAAGAGAAACGCTCCGATTTTATCAGCAATATCTCTGAATTTTTTATAATCAATATTACGCGAGTAAGCCGAAGCTCCTACGGTAATCATCTTTGGTTTTTCTTTTATTGCTTTAGCTTCAACATCGTTGTAATCTATGTAACCTGTCTCTGCATCTAATCCGTAACTTGTAAAATTATAAAGCTGGCCAGAGAAATTTACGGGAGAGCCGTGTGTTAAGTGTCCGCCTTGTGATAAATCCATTCCCATTACTTTGTCGCCCGGTTTTATGTGCACAAAGTATACAGCCATATTTGCCTGGCTGCCGGAGTGAGGCTGAACATTTACATATTCTGCTCCGAATAATTTTTTTGCTCTATCTCTTGCTAAATCTTCTGCGATATCTACGTATTCGCATCCGCCGTAATATCTTTTTCCGGGATAGCCTTCAGCATATTTATTTGTAAGAACTGAACCTTGCGCTTCCATTACAGCTTTTGAAACGAAATTTTCAGAGGCAATCATTTCAAGCTTTTCAGTCTGCCTGTTTGCTTCTTTTTCAATTGTTGAAAATATTTCCGGATCGTATGATTGAAGAGATGAGTTCATAGATTTTAAATATTATAAATTATAAAATTTTATTTTCCTGTGAGGGCAGATATTTCTTCAACACGTCTTTCATGTCTTCCACCCTCAAACTGAGTTGTGAGAAAAACACTCAATGCTTTTTCAACAACATCAAAGCTTAAATAATCCTGTCCGAAACATATTACATTTGTATTGTTGTGTCTTCTGCTCATTTCAGCATATTTCTCTGAACAGACGTTTACCGACCTGATACCCTTAACTTTATTAGCAGTTATGCAAACTCCGATACCGCTCCCACATACTAATACGCCAAAGTCAGTCTCTTTGGATGTTACAGAGTTTCCGACTTTAACACTATAACCCGGATAGTCGACACTTTCTTCAGAATTTGTCCCAAAATCAATTACTTCATGTCCTTCTTTTGTAAGAAGTTCTTTTATTCTTTCTTTATAAATAAAACCTCTGTGGTCTGAACCTACTGAAATTTTCATAATTTTATATCTTTATAAATTTATTGTCTTCATTTATTTATCTTCATCTTTAGGTCTAACAAACCAAAGCTCTCCAAAGTTTATACCTGCTGTTAACTTTATCATATCATCCTTTATCAAACCGTTATCTGTATTACCTCTTGTCGATACACTGACTCCGAAATCCAATGAATTATATTTGCTGAGAGGAACACCAACGCCTCCGCTTAATCCGATTCTATTAACAGATTGTCCATTCACTGTATAATACGATTTTTCATAAAACGCTCCTAATCTGAATGCAAATTTATCAAATGCCTTTTCTGAATTCTCAACAGGCTGTATTTCTATACCGGCGCCGATTCTTAGTGCTGATTGATAATTACCCTGTGCAACTCCGTATGCGGTAAAATTGCTCCAGTCCTGCATTATAACATCTGAAGAAAGAAGGTATCTGTTCCCCACTTTTTTAGTGATACCAAATCCGATTCTTGCAGGTATATTTATATTGCCTTTATCAACTGTTACTGTATCAGTTGAAATGCTTGAAGTATATATGCCGTCTTTCTTTGCTTTTAATGTCAGAGGAGATTCAAATAAAAATCCTACTGTGAAATCATTTGTCTTTTTCAGATTAAGAAGCTTCTCAAGATTTATGATTGCCCCTGCTTTAAAGTATGACCCTGTGTAATCGTATTCTGTTAAAATACTTGTTGGTGTAAATCCTGATGTAGATGTGAACTCAATTTGCTTTAAATCTTTTATATCACCAAAGGCATAATTGTAATCTGCTCCTAAGCTGATGCTTTTTGCAAGAGTATAGCTCATTCCAATATTAATTCTTGAAATACCGCCTCTGCCTGCATAAGTTTGCTTTACAGTTTCACCTAAAGAAACTGAGTTGTTGATAATTTTATAATTGATAAGCGAGTAAGGATTGAATCCTAATGCTAATGACCATCCCTTCTCCTGACTTATCGGAATACCTACGTTAAGACCGAATGCATTTCCATTTGAGGAATTAACTGTTCTTATTCCATCGGAAGATTTTAAAAAATTATAGTTGAACAGCATTGAAAAACTTGTGTAAGGAATTTGTGATAACGCCGCGGGATTCAAATTGTTAATGTAGTTTCCTGTAAGAGCAATTCCCTGTATTCCCATTCCTGTTGTTCTTATTGCGGTACTGTAGTTAAGGTCGCCAATTCCAAAAATTGTATAAGGAGAGCCGACAGGAAAATCATCCTGCGCAAACAAGCTTGATACAAACAGAAGAGGGAAAACTAATATTAAAATTATTTTTTTTAGCATTTTAAACTTTTATGTGAAGCGCTTTTTATTTTATCTTTATTATCTTAGTTATCGGTTACTGCTCTTATTCTCTTATAGAATATCTTACTCTTAGTTTCGGACGCTTTGAAACATCTGCGTTATCCGAATTGTAGAAGACAAAATTATCCAGATTAAGTTTTTCAGATGGGCATCTGAGTGAAAGACCGTAATTAGGGATGATACTTGAATTCCATCTCTGTACAATCTGATTTATTCTTACTGTATATGTTATTGAATCTAACCTTGTAAGGAAAAACGATTCATCATTTGTTGCCTTGGTGGAGCTATCCGTTACCATATCTGCTTTAATCTGATTACTTGTTCCTGATGTAATAAACGATTGCGATGAGTTTAAAGTCAGCTGCAAGTATGCTTCGTTAATGATAACGTTCGATGGAAGATTTGGAAAATTAAATTTCAAAATATTCCTGAAGCTGATTCCGTTCTGCACTAAGAAATATCCCGAAGAAGGAATTGCGCTTGTTGAAGCATTATTTAAAGATAATGTACTTGGGGAGCCTAGTATAACCGTATCTGTCGAAGTGGTTGTTTGAAGAACTAAAGCAATCTTCGGTCTGAGAGAATCAACATTGTTTTCAGAATAGAATCCTTTGATTGTCGTTGAGCCGGAATTCGGAACAAATGCTAATCCGTAATTCTTTACAGCGTAGCTGGAATCGTGAGCATACATAAGCCAGTCCTTAATCGTCTGGTTATCCAAAGTAATATTTATTATCGAAGCATCTGTGGGATTACCGGAGTAACTTCCCAGTGAAGTAGAGCCAATATCAGAGGAAGAAACGGAATCGTTTGTAGCTGTAAGCAGATTAATTCCTCGGTTCACTCTGTAAACATTGAAGGCAACGGTTGCGTTCGTATCTTTATAAGCATACTTTGAGTATCGCATCTTTAATGTCGCAGAAAGAACTTTTGCATCCTGATAAGTCGTGGGAATATTTAAATACTGAATTAACGACTTAGCTGTGTATTGATTTCCTGTGGCATTATTGTATCCGATAAAAAAATTAGATGAGCCGTTAGTATTAATATAGTTACGGAAATTTGAGCTTGTGATAATTGTAGTATCAAGAATTCTTGAACCCGCAGTATCATTAGGATTAATAAAAGTAAGCCCTAAGTCATTTGGATTATTTTCACATCCGGCGAGAAATAAAACCATCAATAAAAATATGAATAAGGGGAACGCATAGATTTTATATGTTATCTTTTTTAACAATGTCATTCAGAGCAATTAGTTAGATAAATTTTTTATGTAATTTGAAGCATCAAGTAAATCTTTAGCGATGAAGTCAGGCTGCAGATTTGCGTCGAGGCATTTCTGCAATTGGTCAGCTCCATAGCCGGTAAGAACTAATATTTTTTTTAAGCCTGCATTTTGAGCAGTCTGCATATCTGTGAGAGTATCGCCAATAAAAAAAGAACTATTCAAATCTATTGAATGTTCTTTTCGCGCTTTAAGAATCATACCAATGCGGGGTTTTCTTAAATCGCTTTCAACTTTGTATTTCTCAACGGTGCCTTCAATGTGGAAAGGCGAGTAATAAATATCGTTAATCAGTTGTGTGTCCCGGTTTGTTATGCTGAGCAATTTTTCGTGAATTAATTTTAAATCTTCTTCTGTAAAAAATCCCCTCGCTACTCCCGATTGATTTGTGATAATTATATTTTGAAAACCCTGTTCTTTTAGAATTTTTAACGCTTCAACAGCATAAGGAAAAATTCTTAATTCATCGTGATGTTTTAGGTAATCAACTTCTTCGTTTATCGTACCGTCTCTATCGAGAAAAACAGCCTTGTTCATTTTCAATTAACAATTAGTAATTATCAATTAACAGATTTTTTTCATTGGTCAAGACGCATATTTCTAATTGTTGGTTGTTATACTATGAAAACTTAAATACGTTCCTTATTTCAATTAACAATTAACAGTTATGAATTAACAGGCTTAGCAGAGTGTTTGACAGTAAAAATTCTCAGTTGCTAATTATTAATTACTAATTGTTAGTTGCTTACAACACTGCTTTAAACAATGCCGTGTATTTCTTCGCAGAAACTTTCCATGAGAAGTCAAGAGCCATTCCGTTTCGTAAAATCTTATTCCATTTATCCTTATCTTCGTACAATTTTATAGCAGTCTTTATCACTTCTAAAAATTCTTTTCCGCTGTATTTGTTGAAAAGGAATCCGTTTCCGCCGGGTTTTTTGTAATCTACAATTGTATCTGCCAGTCCGCCTGTATTTCTTACAATCGGAACTGTTCCATAGCGTAAGCTGTACATCTGGTTCAATCCGCAAGGCTCATACTTAGATGGCATTAAGAACATGTCTGCGCTCGCTTCAATTTTATGAGCAAGCACTTCATCAAAGCCGATTACAATTGCAAGCTTGTTTTTGTATTTCTTTTCGATTGCCTTAAGAAATTTCTGATATTTCTCATCTCCCTGACCAAGGATAATCATGTGAACTTTTTCCTTCATTAAATGAGGAAGAATCTCTTCAATTAAGTCAAAACCTTTTTGGTCTACAAGTCTGGAAATTACTCCAATAAGGGGAGTTTCTTCATCGTACTCAATTTTGAAATGAGTAAGCAGCTCGCGCTTGTTTTCCCATTTCAGAGGGATTTCCTGTGACGTAAATCTGTAATCAATCTGCTTATCAACTTCCGGATTCCAGATTGAGTAATCTATTCCGTTTAAAATACCGGATAAATCTTTTTTTCTTTTCTCGAGAATGTCTTCAAGTCCGCACGAGTACTCTTTATCCGTTCTTATTTCTTCTGCATATTTTTCACTTACAGTTGTAATTTTATCTGCGTAAGCCAGTGCGGCTTTCATGTAACTGAATTTGCCGTGATGGTTAGCTGCTTCAAAAACTTCAGGTGGTAAACCTGTTTTTTCGAACGATGCTTTCGGAAAATTTCCCTGGTAAGCAAGGTTGTGAATTGTGAAAACTGTTTTAATATCTCTTATGTACGGGTGGTCTTTGTAAACTGTTTTGATAAAGGCAGGGATAAGTCCTGTCTGCCAGTCATTACAGTGGATAACATCGGGTTTCCATTGAAGAATTTCTAATATTTCCAGAACGGCTTTGCAGAAAAACAAATAACGTTCATCGTTATTTGTAAAGTCCTGCTTTGTTTTGATGTTCTGGTATATGCCTTTGTTCTTGAAAAAGTCAAGGTTTTCAAGAAGATATATTTGCGCTTTTGTATTTTTTCCGTGTATAAAAGAGGACTTAATGCTGAATTTCGATTCAGTATTATTCATCTTCATGTTCAGGTCTTTTAAACGCTTGATTTCATGAATTTGGAGTCTTCTTTCGTCCAACTGGCCGTACTTAGGGCTTACAATTCTTACTTCATTACCGAGAGAGTTTAGAGCTTGCGGTAAGGAATTAGAAACGTCAGCTAGTCCGCCCGTTTTTGAGTACGGAAAGACTTCACTTGTTACAAAAAGTACATTATAGCCTTTTGCCATTAAAGAATAGTTTTTTTAGAAATTACTTTTATTTTAACTGATTTTCAATGAAGAAAGGTACCCTTTGATTTCAAATTGCTCATTTCAGATCTCAAATTTAGTGGGATAAATTTGTTTTCGGAGTTAAATTATTTCTTCAAATCTGAAATCTGAAATTTTAAATTTGAAATTATTTCATTATATTTTTTTTCCTCTTAATTTTATACTTTGTTGTAATCAATCCGATTATAATGAAAATAAAAACTACATTACTTTCTTTATTATTCCTGACGCTTTTTGTGAGTTCATCATACTCACAATGGAGTGTAGACCCGAACACTAACTTACCCGTTTGTGTTCAGTCAGGCGATCAGCCATTACCCAAG
>JBBRQV010000024.1:0-28852 GCA_038225955.1 Ignavibacteria bacterium
AATTCAATAGAACATTTTTCAAAACTATGCGGAAAGGTCCTTGCTCTTTATCACTTAAAAACAGCAAATAATTCTCTGCTGGCAGATTTCCTTAATAATAATCAAAATTTTGAGAATGATATAAGCAGTTACGCCCAAAATTATGCTAATACATTAGAAAGAGATTACAAAGAGTTTTGTGATAAGTTTTAATTTACCATTCAAACCTGATAAAGTTCTGAAAATATTTTTTCCATGACCTATAACCAATCTGAATTTGACATACGACTTGAATGGGGGCTCCGCGGAGTTCAAGAACTTGCGCCAATCTCCGATGTAATTATTATTGTTGATGTGCTTTCATATTCTACGTGCATAGATATTGCAGTGAGCAATGGAGCGATTATTTATCCTTATAGATACAAAGACGGGAGCGCAGTTGAATATGCAAAGTCAATCGGAGCAGAGTTAGCAAGTATTACCCGAAGTAAAACTGAATATTCTTTATCACCTGCCTCGTTACAAAATATTCCTAAAGGAACGAAATTAGTTCTCCCCTCTCCAAATGGCGCGACTTTATCTTTATCAACAGACAACACTCCAACAATCTGCGGCGGGATTCGAAATGCAAAAGCTGTTGCTGAGTATGCGATGAGTGTAGGAAATAAAATTTCAGTAATTCCTGCAGGAGAGAGATGGAGTGACGGAACGTTAAGACCTTCGCTTGAAGATTTGCTGGGAGCCGGCGCAATTATTTCTTTTCTAACAGGAAGTTTATCGCCGGAAAGTAAATCTGCATTAGCCATTTACAAAAGTATGAAAGAGAATCTTTACGAAGAAATAAAAAAATGCAGCTCGGGGAAAGAGTTAATTGAAAAAGGATTTGAGGAAGATGTTAATTTAGCTTGTGAGTTGTTTGTTAGCTCCACGGTACCCATCTTAAAAGATGGTGCTTACCATAAAAAATAATAAAAACTAAATGGACGTTAAAAGAATTTTTGGGATATTACTTACAATCGGTGGACTTGTGGGGCTTATTTCTGCTGCAGTAATTTTTATGAACACATCAGCCGGAGTTTATAATATAAAACTCATTTGCGTTTATGGAATTCTTGGTTTGATTTTTTTCATCACGGGAATTGGTCTTATACAAAGCACGAAGGATAAATCGTAATACTATTTTTAGATTTATTTCAACTAAGAGTTGCAGCTTTTTTTAAATCTGTTCTCACTACTCAATACATATTACTCAATACTACCCAATTTTATCCGAACTTACCTGTAATATATTCTTCAGTTAATTTCTCTTTCGGATTTGTAAACATTCTGCGAGTTCGTGAATATTCGACAAGTTTTCCCATGTAGAAAAATGCTGTATGGTCACTTACTCTGGCAGCCTGCTGCATATTGTGTGTAACAACGAGAATTGTAAATTCTTTTTTAAGATTAAAAATAAGCTCTTCAATTTTTTGAGTAGAGATTGGGTCAAGCGCGCTGGTAGGTTCATCCATTAAAATTATTTCCGGCTGTACTGCAATTGTACGAGCAATACAGAGCCGCTGCTGCTGTCCGCCTGAAAGACTCACTGCAGGTGATTTCAATCTATCCTTTACTTCTTCCCACAGACCTGCCTGCTTCAAACAGTTCTCCGTTACTTCCTGAAGATTTTTTTTCTCTTTATTTCCGTTCATCTTTAATCCTGCCACAACATTTTCAGCTATGGACATTTTCGGAAATGGATTCGGCTTCTGAAAAACCATTCCTACTTTTTTTCTTAAATCGACTGTATCATATTCTGAAATATTATGTTTATTAATTAATATTTCGCCTGTTACTTTTGATTTCGGAATCATATCGTGCATGAAATTTAATGCACGAAGGAAAGTAGATTTCCCGCAGCCCGAAGGTCCGATGATTGCAGTTGCAGTCTGTTTTCTTACACTCAAATTTATATCGGAAATAGCAGGGCGCTCATTAAATGAAACAGAAAGATTTTTTGTTTCTACTTCATATTCTTTACCGGTGGATTCGCTTTCAATAATCTCCATTTCACGCATATCGACGCTATCGTCTTCATCCGGTAAACTAATAATATTTAATTGTTCTTCAGTCAATTTTCTTTAAATTCATTTATACTTTATTTTCAAACTTATCTCTTGTAACAATTCTTACAATCAGGTTTACAATAAATACTAAGGAAATTAAAACCAATGCTCCTGCCCATGCCTGCTTATGCCAGTCGTCAAACGGTGAAATTGCGTAGTTAAAAATCTGTACAGGCAAAGATGCAATCGGCTGATTCAAATCAGTGCTCCAGAATCTGTTTCCAAATGCAGTAAATAATAACGGAGCTGTCTCCCCTGCCGCACGTGCAATTGCGAGTAATATACCTGTGATGATTCCGCTCGATGCAGTGCGTAATACAATCTGTAAAGTTGTTTTCCATCTGGAGACACCAAGAGCAAGCGATGCTTCCCTCAATGATTGCGGAACGAGTTTAAGCATTTCTTCAGTGATTCGTGTAATAGTTGGAATCATTAAAACTCCGAGCGCAAATCCTCCTGCAAGAGTTGAAAATCCCTGCATGGGAATTACAATTACTCCGTAAGCAAAAATACCAATGATAATTGACGGCACACCGCTTAAAACATCGGTTACAAATTTTATGATGTTAGAAAAAAATCCGCCTGAGTATTCCGTTACATAAATTCCGGATAGAACTCCAACAGGAATTCCTATAAGTGAGCCAAGTGAAACAAGTATAAGCGTACCGACAATTCCGTTTGCCATTCCGCCTCCTGTTTCTCCAACTGGCTTAGGCATCTGTGTAAAGAAATCCCAGTTCAATGATGATATGCCAGACTTAGTTGTGTAGAAGAAAATATAAAACAATGGAAGTATACTTATTATAGCAGCAACAACGCATAGGAAAAGCATAGTGGAGTTCACTATCTTTCTCCTTCGGAGATTTTTCGGTTTTGCAAAAACTGATGTATATTGTTGTACTGTCTCTTCCAATTTATTTTTTATTATATCTATTTACTTGCCTTCTGTTTTTCTTGTGAAGCTATAAATTAATAATCGAGCGAAAGAATTTATTACAAACGTTACTGCAAATAAAATTAATCCGACTTCAATTAATGCACTTACGTGCAGATTTCCGGATGCTTCGGCAAATTCGTTTGCAATCACTGATGCCATTGTGTAAGCGGGTTCGAATAGCGATGAACTTATCTCCGCTCTGTTACCTATTACCATCGTTACTGCCATTGTTTCACCAATGGCTCTTCCGAGTCCCAATACTGATGCCCCTAAAATTCCTGAGCGCGCATTCAGCAAAGCCATTTTTATCGCTTCCCATTTCGTTGCACCGAGCGCATACGCTGCTTCACGCTGAGCAGTAGGAATTGCCTTTAATACGTCACGAGTTATTGCAGTAATAATCGGTGTAATCATAATTGCTAAAATAATTGCTGCGGTAAGCAGACCTGTTCCGTACATTGTACCCTTGAAGAACGGCAAAAATCCTAATGTACTTTGTAAGAAAGGCTGAATAGTATTTCGCATGAATGGAGCTAGGACAAATATTCCCCAGAAGCCATAGATGATGCTTGGTATTGCTGCAAGTATTTCAATTAAAAAACTTAACGGTGTACGTAATGCTTTATTTACGATTTCATTGAGAAAAACTGCTACACCTATGCTGACGGGCAGTGATATTAATAAAGCGAGTAATGATGATACAACTGTTCCGAAAATAAATGGTAGCGCGCCGAATTTTTCTTTTACCGGGTCCCAGTCGCTTGAAAAAATAAATTTCCAATCGAATGCTTCACGCGCATCGACTGAATCCTGAAACATCTCAATGATAATCCATGCAACGATTAAAATTATCGAGCAGGCAAAAATTAAAGTCAGTTTCTCAAAGAAAATGTCCGACCATTTCTTTTTGCTTTTTATTTCAGGGGCAGTATTTAAAATTTCTTCGCTGATAATTTTTTTAATTAAAGTGGCTTTCCATTGAAATTTATCAATTCAATTCTTTGCAGGGCTTTTTCTACTACTGATTGCGGAAGTGACGAATATCCTAAATCGTTTGCAAATTTCTTTCCGTCTGTCAAAGCCCATTTCAAAAATGATTTGAATATTCTTCCACGAATTAAATCTCTTTGATTTTCAAGCACCAATAAATATGTATAGCTCGCTATAGGATATGCACCTTTACCTTTTGCATTCGTAATAGATAAAGTAAGTGATTCTGTCATTTCATCAACGGTATTCTCTGCGGCTTTTGTAACAGATTCGAGCGAAGGAGTAATAAACTCCCCTTCTTTATTTTTTACGTTTGCATAGTTCAGTTTATTTTGAAGAGCATAAATTAATTCAATGTATCCTATAGAATACTCCAGCTGTTTCACCTGCCCTGTAACACCTTCATTACCTTTACCGCCCTGTCCAACAGGGAAACGCACATCTTTGGCAGTGCCTTGGTTTTGTTTCCACTCAGGACTTACTTTGCTTAAAAAATCAGTATAGATATACGTCGTTCCACTGCCATCAGTTCTGTAGCACACAATAATTTCTTTATCGGGAAAATTTACATCAGGGTTATCTGCTTTAATTTTTGCATCACTCCATTTTTTTATTTTGCCCAGATAAATATCTGCAATGGTTTCACCTGAAAGATTTATATTTTTATTTATTCCGGGAAGATTGTAAGTAAGCACAACTGCTCCGAGCACTGTCGGAATTTGTAAAACTCTCGAATTATTTTTATCCTCTGCCTTCTTTTTTTCTGTTTCACTCATCGGACTATCGGATGCGCCGAAGTCAACAGTGCCTTCAGTTATCTGACGAATTCCGCCGCCCGAACCGATTGACTGATAATTTATCTTTGCGTTCTTATCAATTTTGTAATACTCATCGAACCATTTGGAATATATCGGAAAAGGGAAAGTAGCGCCTGCTCCATTGAGCTGCCCGCCTGAGCGGTTCAATGCAACGTTGCGTTTTCCTCCGCAGGAAAAAAATGCTAATGAGATTAAAAGGATGGAAATATATCGCATATTCATAACAAATATACTGAAATCGGATTGCAGTTAGTATTAAGAAATTGTAAAGCAATTGTTGAATTACTTTATTTATATAGCATTTATAAATAATAATCTATAACTTTTTTATCGCTGATTCGTAGAATGTATAATGTTAATTAGATTTTTCTCGCAGGTACCACTTCACTTAAATTTAATAAAATTAATTTTTCAAAATGAAAAAAGTAGCACTATTTATTTTTCTCTTATTCTTTACCTTAAAAATATCCGCGCAGGAAGGTACAGATAACAAAGTTCAAAAAATTGACGAACTTATTAATAAATATCAGGAGTATGGACTATTCAACGGTAGCGTTCTTGTTGCTCAGGATGGAAAAATTATTCTTTCCAAAGGTTATGGTGAATCAGATTTTGATAAAAAAATTGCTAATAAGCCTGAAACAAAATTCAGAATAGGTTCAATCACAAAGCAATTCACATCTATGCTTGTGATGCAGCTTGTTGAAAAAGGGAAGATAAAACTTGATGGAAAACTTTCTGATTACCTTACCTACTACAGAAAAGATAACGGAGATAAAATTACGATTCATAATCTTCTTACTCACACGTCGGGGATTCCGAATTATACAAATAATGCAGAGTTCATGCAAAAGCACATGGGCGAGGCAATTACTCCAAAAGATTTAATTGTAAATTATTGCAGCGGAGATTTAGAGTTTGAACCCGGTTCAAGCTGGAATTACAGCAACTCGGGCTATATAATTCTCGGTGCCATAATTGAACAGGTTACGGGTAAGAAATACGAATCTGTGCTTTGGGAAAATATAATAACTCCACTTGAAATGACTAACACAGGTTATGAGCATAATGATATAAAAATGACGAATCAGGCAATTGGCTATGATAAAACTCCCAACGGAATCACAATTGCAAGATTTATTGACATGACTGTTCCTTTTGCAGCAGGAGCAATGTACTCAACAGTGGAAGACTTGTACAAATGGGACAGAGCATTATATACAGATAAACTTATCACTAAAGAATCCAAAGAAAAAATGTATACACCCTTTTTAAAAAATTATGCTTACGGCTGGGCAATTGCAAAAATAAAAACAAAGGATTTTGAGAAAACTATTTACACTCATAGCGGAGGAATAAACGGATTTGCTTCAAACATTATAAGAGTTCTTGATGATAAAACGGTTATCATTGCCCTTAGTAATTTCACTAATGGAGAATCAGATAAAGTAACTAATGGAATATTGTTTATGCTGAATGGCCTCCCATATAAAATGCCAACGCAATCATTGACAAATATTTTAACTGTAGGAATAGCATCTAAAGGAGTAAAGGATGCCATCGCTGAAGTGAAAGAGCTTGCAAAAGACAAAGAGAAGTACAGTTTCAATGAAGCAGAAATTAATAATCTGGGCTACCAGTTATTGGGCGCAGGAAAAATTGATGATGCATTAGAAGTGTTAAAGTTAAATGTTGAGATGTTTCCTGACTCGTTTAACGTTTACGATAGCATAGGAGAAGTTTATCTTGCCAAAGGAGATAAAGAGAATGCTTTGCTTAACTATAAAAAATCCGTTGAGTTGAATCCTAAGAGCACGAGTGGACTGGATGCGATAAAGAAACTTAACAATTAACAATTAACAGAGTTAGACTTATATATTTTCACAAACTAAAAGACCTGACCCTGCTTAAGCGGGATCAGGTCTTTTGTTAATTGCTAAATGATAATTGTTAATTGAAGAATTACTAATTGAAAAACTACTTCGTAAGTATCATACTCTTCGTTTCTGAGAAACTTCCTGCATCTAATCTATATAAATACAATCCGCTTGCTAATCGTGAGGCATCAAAACCAACGGTGTAGCTTCCTGCATTATAAACAGTGTTTACAAGCTGCGCTACTTCCCTTCCAAGATTATCATAAATGGTAATCTTTACGAATGAAGATTTTGGAATTTCAAAATTTATATTCGTTACAGGATTGAACGGGTTTGGATAATTTTGTTTTAATGTATAAACGCTAGGCGTTTCAACATTAGAGTTTCCTACTCCCATTACAGTTGTGCCCTGCTTCAATACAATGTTTGCATTAGGGTCAAATGTTACTGCATTCGGCTGCTTTGTAAAATTAAATGTGAAGAGCTGATTGTTTGCATCGTTCATTACACGAATAGTTGTATCAGTAGCGCCTACAAAGCCTACTTTTATTTCTATAGGCATTTTGAAAAATGCAGGAGTCGATTGTGTTTGCTTTGCAGTAAAATTCACAGTCCAGTTTGTACCTGAACCATTAATGCCATATGTATTAGCATATACAGGATGGTTCGGCTGGTAAATCCATTGATTAAAGAACCATGAATAATCCTGTCCTGTTACAGTATTAACTTTTGTAATGAAGTCTGCCGTTACCGTATTTTTAAATTTGAAGTTTGCAGTATCCTGTGTGTAGCTTCTAAGCACATTGAAGAACATAGTTGTATCGTTGAGAGTATATCTCAGCATGTGTAGTACACATCCACCTTTGTAATATGTGATTGCAGTATTGAATAATGTATTTTGGTCGGGCGTGACAATTGCCCATTGAGGATTATAAATTGACCAGCCTGGATTGCTTGATAAGTAACTGCTTGCATCACTATTAATTGCTGTCTTATATGAAACATAACCTGAAGTTGTTTCTTTCCACAATGCTTCACAGTAAGTTGCAAATCCTTCATTGAGCCAAATATCTGCCCAAGTCCCCGGAGAAACTAAATCACCAAACCACTGGTGACCAAACTCATGAGCAACTACATTTTCATTCCAGTAATTAGGTGCAAGAATTGTCAGCGTCTGATTTTCCATTCCGCCCCATATAAACTGATTGTTAGCAGTTGCAAAACCGTTCTTTTCAAATGCATGCTCACCAAATATCTGTGAGTACCTTGTCATCATCTGAGGCATTTTTGTTTTTATATTTGCAAGTCCTGACTCTCCTGTGTTCCAATAAAATCTGATTGGGATACTATCAGCAGGGTTTGAAAGCTTATGCCACCAGACTACATCAAGATTGAAACCAACTTTTCCTATCATTGTCATTAAGTATGTTGCAATCGGATTTGCGCTAACCCAATGATAAAAAATTGCCCCGCCGTTTACTGTTGAGTCTGCAAGTCTTCCGTTAGAACCGAGAATAACTGTTGTAGGAACTCGTGCTGTAAAATCCCATAAAGCTTTATCTGACGGTCTGTCCCAGCAAGGGAACCATCCACGCGCGCCTTCAGGTTCAGCATCGGTGAACACCATTCCGCCGCTAACATAAAAACTATTATCAGTTGCATTGTTGTGATGATAGACAATTTTCATTACTACTGTTTCACCGGGATTATAAGTCCTGTCTAAAGTAACACTGAGTAAATCTGATACCTGAGTATATGCTAAAGATGTATTCCCGATTTTTATGGTATCAATTCCAAGAGATAAATTATTGGCGTTAAGCTTTATAGAGTTTAAAGTTGAATCAACTCTGAATGTTATTTGATTTGTTCCGGTAAATGATTTTGGATAAGGTGTGATGAAACAATTATAAATATCGAGATTCAGTTTGTATTCAAGGACGTTATACGAATGTAAAGGAGTATTAGGAGAATCGAATTCGTTATGTAAAGAGGCATAAGACATTCTCGTTTTTTTCTGAGAACAGGCATCTACCCCTGACATTCCGTCTATCTGAGCATAAATATTGTAACTGCAGAAAAACAGAGCAAAAAGTATTATTAGCTTTTTCATTGAGAGTTTATAAATAAAGAACAAATAGGTGAATTTAGTTAAAATTAATAGAGGCGGAATGAGTAAAAAAGTCAAAATGCAGGGTGTAAATAATTACAGTTAAGTATAGTTTATATATAAAAAAAGACCTGAGAGGATTTAATCCTGTCAGGTCTGAAGTAATGAAAAAATTTTACTGACTTATTTTACTAAAATCATTTTCTTTGTTTCAGTTACACCTTCAGCATTAAGCGAATAGAAATAAGCTCCGCTTGATAATCCATACTTTCCTGCATCAAAGGTAACTTCATAATTTCCGCCGTCGCGTCTATCGTTTACAAGATTTGCAACTTCTTTTCCAGCAAGATTATAAACTTTAAGCGATACGAAAGAATTTTTCGGAATGCTGAAATTTATTTTTGTTGAAGGATTGAATGGGTTCGGATAATTTTGTTTTAATTCCATTGAAGAAGGAATCTGTGTGCTTGCAAAATTATTATAACCTATATCTGTAATTGTAATAGTAGGTTTAACAACATATAAACCCGTATTAATATCTGAACCTATAATTTTTTTAGATGGGAACATAAATATTTCCCAGCATCCGTTAAATGCAGATGCGTTATTTGAAGGGTATGTATCATACCATGCAACTTCATTTGGAACAGCCGGATTTGAAAGATCGACAAGTCTTATTCCTGCAGTATAATTTGCAATTAAACCATAGCTTCCGTATACCGTCATATTGTGTACGTCAGCTGTTGTGATACCTGTAGGATTCCATGTTCCAACCTGAACATAATTAGTCGCGTCTGAAATATCCCATATATTCATTTTTCCTGTTACGGTTCCTGTTATTTCATCACAAACATACATATACTTGCTGGTGTATTTTGGGAAATCGATAGTATGAGTGTAAATTCCGCCCGGAGCGTATTCTTTAAAGGCTCTGATTAACTTCAAAGAATCTTTGTTAGCTATATTATATATCGTGCAATATCCTGTATAAATGTTGCATGTCCATAAAGTATCGTTTCTTGCTTTGCAGTCATGTACATAGCCGTTTGTATTTCCGCCGGTAGCCGTTCCGATTTTACCTCTAATAACCGGATTTTCCGGGTCAAGGCAGTCCATAATTGCAACACCTCCGTTTATTACAAATGATGCGTTGCAGCCGTTAAGAAATTTGAATCTTCCGTTCTCACCGTAATCGGTAATAGAGTGTGTTGATGAATGGTTTGTGAAATTTGTTGTCTTTACAAGGTGAACTGAGTCCGGTAAATATTGTAAATCAAATATCTGAATCTTACTGTTTGCACCTTCTGAAACAACATAAGCATAATGGCTGTATGTTTTCATTTCGCGCCATTGCGAAGTAACGCCCGTATAAAATTTGATTTCGTGAATGTTTGCAGAATCTGTAATATCAACAAATGATGTTCCAGTATTGCATCCTAAGATTGCATACTCTCTTCCATTGGGAGCAGTCCATCCCCAAAGTGCAGAATAATTTGTACCATGTTGATTAAGATTTTTTAGTAATGCCATATTCTGATTCGGAAGCTGCGCTTTTGCGCTTACGAACAGCATGGTTAACATTACTAAAGATAAGTAGAAATTTTTTTTCATTTTAATTGGTATAGGATAGTTAGTTTTTATATGAAATTGGTGAATAATAATACTAAATATAACAAAAAAGACTTTAATTTAATAATATATAATATCGCTTATTCTACTTAATTCTCTTTATTACTACAAGCGTTTTATCATCTGAATATGTTGCCTTTGCAGAAAACTTCTGAACATACTCTAAAATGTTTTCGCAGATTTCTTTTGCGCTTAAATCACAATTTGATTGCAGCAATTCTTTTAATTTTTCCTCACCGAAGAAATTAAAATTTTCATCAGTTGCTTCTACAATACCATCTGTAAACATTACTAAGAAATCATCTTTATCTAAATTTATGCTATCGGATAAATATTTTTGATTTGACGAAAGCCCAAGCACTGAACCTGTTGCATCCAGCGATTGAATTTCCCCCTTTGAGTGATTATAAAATAACGGACTATTATGCCCGGCATTTACAAACATACATAGCCCTTTTTTATCTTCATAAAGCTCGCAGTAAAATAATGTAACAAATCTTTCCGAAGGAAAAGTTTCATATACTAAATTATTCACTTTACCTATCATCGTAGTCATTTTAATACTGTACTCAACTCCCATCTTCACTGCGCCCGAAACATAAAGCGCCTGCGCCGCTGCAGAAAATCCTTTTGAGGCAGCATCACCTATTACAACACCGAGCCTGTCCGAACCTTCCTGAGAAAGGTAATCAAAGAAGTCGCCACCTACAATTTTATCGGGAAGAGATATACCAAAGATTTCATAATTTCCGAATATCTGCTCATGGTCAGGCAAAATATTTTTCTGAATCTCACGCGCTTTTTCCATCTCTTCTATATCTTCCTTCGCCTTGGATTCTATTCTTCTTGAACGAATGAGATAACTCAAAGTAGTACTTATTATATTAAGTGTATTGGTAAGATTATCATGAAGATTCTTTGCATTGAATGCAATTAAATACTGATAAAGAAAATATGAATCTTCATCTTTCCTTCTTATTCTATATCGCTCCCCTACTCCGGTTGCTGAAAAAGAAAGAATACCTTTTTGCACAAGGTACGTATCAGTTTCAGTTGCCATTACTGAGCGGTGCGAACCTACCTCTTTAAACTTCGGATAGTTTGCTACAAGAATTTCATAATTTTTTTCAATCGGGTCCATATCACCGACCTGGTCAATTAATATGTAACCCGTTTTAGTTTGGTTTAATATCCACAATCTTCCGCCAATAATTTCCGTCGTCTCAGTTTTAATTATCTGCTCAAGTACATATAGTAAAAGCTCCTCATCCTTTTCGTAGTTAGGAGCTTCCTTTATTATATTATCAAGTGTCTTATAAAGCTTTCTTTGTTCCATCTAAAAATAAAATTATTACAAAATTTTGAGTTTGTTTCTGTTTAAGTAAATTGCTCCCATCTCACCGCCAATAACAAAAATAACTGCCACATAATAAATCCAGAAAATAAAAATTACAATAGCTGCATAAGTTCCGTACACCCTGCCAAAATTTGCGAACTTAAGAATATACAACGAAAATAAATGCTTTAAAATCTCAAAGAGAATTGCTGAAATATACGAAGAGAAAAGCACAACTTTTTTAGGTATAGTCTGATACGGCACAAATCTATACACAATGTAAAACAATATATACGAAATTAAATACGCCACTAATACCGAGACAACACCTTGCAAAAAGCTAAGACTTATTTCTGAACCGAAAACTCCCTTTGATACAATTTCAATTAATGTAACTGTGTAAGTAGCAACAAGACTTAATACAAATAAAAAAATTGTTGTAAGCGCAAGAATAATATCTCTGAGCTTCAGTATAAAATAATTTTTTTCAATTTTTAAATTATATACTTTGCTTAACACATCTCTGAATGCGCCGAACAATCCGCTGACTGTCCATAGCATACCTACAACTCCGATAATACCCGTGAGCAATGTGTTGGAAGAAAGCTCTCTTATCCTGTCAAGAAGCTCCGCAGTAATTTTATTCCGCATTTCAACAGGAAGAGGAATAAGATGGTTTAGATTATCATTAAGCTTTTCAATAGTAATCGATGAATCAAGATAAAGTCCAAGAATCGTAAAGAGAATCAGAAGAAAAGGAACTATGCAAAGTAAAAAATTGAAGGCAATACCTGAAGACATTATCCAGATATGGTCCATATCAAATCTCAACAAAAGCTTAATTACATAGTAACGAATTGTAACGTAAATTCGCTTAATTCTTAAATATTGCCGTATATCCTGTATTTTATTAAAGAGAAAATTCAATTATAATTTACCTGCAATTTTTTCAACTGTATTTAAGAAACTCTCACCCATAACGATACTCTTCATGTTTTCAATCTCAACGTTCAATATCCCATCTTTGGAAATATGTTTCGATTTTTTTCTGATGTATGAATGCGCTGCGTTTACACCGGCACCGCTTTTTAACGGCAAATGGAAATCCATTCCTTGCGATGCGCAGAGAAATTCAATCGCAATAACGTATTTTACATTCTCTGTTACATTTAAAAATTTTCTTGCTCCTATTGAGCCCATAGAGTTATGGTCTTCCTGATTTGCACTTGTAGGAATTGAATCTACCGATGCAGGATGTGATAAAACTTTATTTTCGCTTACAAGTGCTGCTGCAGTATATTGAGAAATCATCAAGCCGGAATTAAGTCCGCCTCCTTTAATTAAAAATCTTGGCAATCCGCTGAGGCTGCCATCTACTAATCTTGCAGTTCTTCTTTCTGAAATACTTCCTAACTCTGAAACTGCAATCGCAAGAAAATCTGCAATCAATGCAACAGGCTCACCATGAAAATTTCCTCCGCTTATATACTCGCCTGCCTCAGAAAAAATCAAAGGATTATCAGTTGCAGAATTTATTTCTGTTTCTAAAACTCCTTTGCAATACTGAACCGTATCTCTCACTGCTCCATGCACTTGCGGCATGCATCTTAACGAATAAGCATCCTGAACTTTTTCTGTGTGGTTGTGTGACTTCATTATTTCGCTGCCTTTTAGAAGCGCGCGAAAATTAGCTGCGGACTTTATCTGCCCTTTATGAGGACGTGCTTCATGAATTTTTTTATCGAAGGCATTTTCAATTCCTTTCATTGCATCAAGCGACATCGCGCCCGATATATCCGCAAGCTTGCAAAGATTCATTGCATCATAAAGTGAATTGCAAACATAAGCCGTCATCATCTGCGTTCCGTTTATAAGAGCAAGACCTTCTTTGGCAGAAAGCTGCACCGGTTTGAGTCCGCACTTTTTTAATGCTGCTAAAGAGGAAATTATTCTACCATTGAGTTTACATTTCCCTTCTCCAGTCAAAGCTAAGGCCAATTGTGAAAGCGGAGATAAATCTCCGGAGCTTCCGACTGAACCCTGTGAAGGAATTAGGGGAACTAAACCTGAATTGAAAAATTTTATGAGTGACTCAACAAGCGATAAACGAACTCCCGATAGTCCCTTTGCCAAAGAATTAATTCTGAATAAAATCATCAACCGCACAACATCATCGGGAATGAAACTTCCTACTCCTGCGGAGTGCGATTTTATAAGATTATGCTGAAGTGTATTTAAATCCTTTGCAGAAATTTTTACGTTCTTAAACTCACCGAAACCGGTCGTAATGCCATAGATAACTTCATCCTTTGCAATCCAATCCTCAACTAATTTTCGTGATGCATTTATTTTTTTTGCAGATGCAGGATTAAGCTTCAAGCTAAAGCCCTGCCTTATGATGGATATGGAATTTTCGACAGTTAAATTGCTGCCGTCAATAATAAAGTGGTTTTTGCTCATTAAGTATTTATGTATAAGTGTTCAATATACAGAGATACTCGAGTATTTTAAATGGAGAAAATAAACTTCCCTATTAGTAGTAATAGGGAGCATTTGATTGATTTGCAGCATAAAAGATATTATTTTTGTAAATGAGTGGAGTAACGGTTATGTTCGGAGATTCTATGATGTCAATTTAATTAAACAATCTTATTTTGCAGAAAAATCCGACCATTTTCCGACCTATTGTAAATAGTGAAATGGTTACATATTAAATAGCGATTTTAATTCAGAAAAAAAGAATCCATCAAAAATCCATCATTACATCTGAAATTTGAAATTTGAAACCTGAAATTAAAAAATCCGACCAAAACCCGACCAGTTATTGATAGTAACTTAGTGATATAGCGAAATAGTGATTTTTAATTCAGAAATAAAGAATCCGTCAAAAATCCATCATTACATCTGAAATTTGAAATCTGAAATTATATTAAGCTCTAGGATGTGACTGTTTGTAAACTTTCTTAAGCTTTTCTGGTGAAATGTGAGTATAGATTTGAGTTGTGGAAAGCGATTCGTGCCCGAGCAAATCCTTGACGGCACGGATATCTGCTCCCTTATCTAATAAATGTGAGGCAAATGTATGGCGTAATATATGAGGCGATCTTTTCTTCAGCTCAGTTACTCCCGCCAAAGATTTTTTTGTAATGCGGTTTACCTGCATAGGGTATAGTTTTTTTCCGTTTGAACTGAGGAATAAAATATCAGAATTTCCTTCGGCGGGTATAGGCCTTATTTTTAAATATTCTTTAATGCTCTCTTCGGCATTTTTTCCGAATGGAACAATCCGTTCTTTTGAACCTTTACCGAAAACCTTAATCGTTTTAATTGAAAAGTTTACATTGCTTATTTTCAGATTTATTAATTCTGAAAGACGAATCCCCGTTGAGTAAAACAATTCCATTATGGCATTATCAAGAGGTTTTCTTTCTTCAGTATGGGCAGCATCAAAAAGAGTATTCGTTTCTGACTCTGTTAAGTACGATGGAAGTTTTTTATCAAGTTTTGGAAAAATCAAAGTAGATGCAATATTCTTTGCTATATATTTTTTCTTTGTAAGATACTTGAAGAATGATTTTAAAAGAGAAATTTTTCTTGAGATACTTCGTGTGGAATAATCTTCATCAAATAAATCAGCAACGAATGATTTTAAAATTAAGAGTTCAATATCATCAAGATTGAACTCATCTTTTCCGAATGTAAGCGTTAGGAAATTTTCGAACTGATGCAGATCATTTTCATAGGAGGTAATAGTATGCGGTGAGTATTTTAAATTTACTCCTAGGTAGCTTAGATATTCCTGTATGTATTTATTAAAAATCATTTAAGTGTTATCTAAATTTCTTCTGCTATTTTTTGCTCTTCAACTTTTTTAATGCCTCTTAAATTTCTGATGTCATTTAATGTAATAATCTTAAAAGCAAAAACTAAAACAAAGAATAATATTACAAATAAAATTTTTAAATACCAGTTATGTAAAAAAGTAGTAGATGTAAACACATACATTGCATATGTTACTCCTGTTACAAAAAATATTAAATAAATTTTACTGAACTCGTAATCAATTTTGTAGAACTTGCTCGAAGTTCTGTATATTGCAATCGTCATTGCAAGATAACTTATTAGCGTAGCATAGGCTGCTCCTGTCATTCCGAATTTTGGAATAAGCAGGAAGTTTGCAGCTATATTAACTGCTGCTCCAATACCTGTAATAAGAGGAAGATATTTTGTTTTCTTCTCAACATAAATTCCGACCATGAGATTAACATAAATACCATAGAACAAATATCCTGCAAGAACTATTGGGATAATATTTAAACCTGACCAATAGTCAGGCCCTATCAGATACCCTTTAACGGGCAAAGGGATTTTCACAATATTCTCTAAATAAAAACTCAGCACTAAAAATAAAAAACACATTGCAAATATAAACATAGTCATGATTTTTGAAAATATCTGCTTTGCATTAACCTCCTTTGCTGTTTGCAGGAAGAAAGGTCTCCATGCAAATTCATATATTGAAACAAAGAGCATCATTAAAATCCCAAGACGGTAATTCGCCTGATAGATACCAACAGTTTTTTCATCGGTTAGATATCTTAATATTGGCCTGTCGATAACCTGTACAAAATTTGCTCCTATGCCTGCCGGTATTAACGGCAAAGAAAATTTCAAGAGCTCTTTATAAAGCTCTTTGTTGAATCTGAAAGTTAAGTTCTTTATAATAAGAGGCAGAAAAATTAAAAATGTTACTCCTGAAGCAACAGCATTAGCAATGAAAGCAGCTTCAATTCCCCAGTGAAGTACTAAAATGAGAATCAAATTCAGAAGGACGTTTATAGTGATACTTATAACTTTTAATGCTCCGAAAACTCTTGCGCGGCGTCTCAACCTGAGATAAGCAAAAGGAATAAGAACGGCAGCGTCAAAAAATAAAATCAATGCTGCATACCTGAGCAGCGGGGCATTAGCCGCGCTTAATTGAAAAAGTGACGATAGCTGGACAGGGAAAATAAAAAGAACTGCGCTAAGCAAGGTTGAATTTATGAGAATTGAGAAGAAAGGGAGAGAAAAATTTTCCTTTTTATCCCCTACTTCAAGAGTGGAAGCAAATTTAAAATAGCCCGATTCAAAACCTATGGAAAAAAAAACGTTAAGTATTGCAATATAGGAAAAGAGGATTGAAATTACTCCATACCCTGCAGGTGAAAATACATTTGTGTAAAGAGGAATTAAAAGAAATGCGAGCGACCTCTGAATTACAGTGCTTGTTCCGTAAATGAGCGTATCCTTTGAAAGGGATTTTATTTTTTCTCGCATCGTATAACAAAATACCTAAATACTATTTCTTTTAAAATGATAATTATATAAAATAAAAAAGCCGTTCCGAAATGAATCGAAACGGCTTTACACAAAAACTAAGAGTTGGAATTATTTTTTGATAATTTCAATTAAACCTGAACAGACTGTTCTGTCTTTGCTGTCAAGAAGGAATACTCTGTATACTCCCGGTTTATCAAAGCTAAGGTCATCACTTGCAAAGTAAATATACTTCATATCAGGGCTGACTGTATAAGGGAATTTTTTATAATAATCAAACTTGCTAGTTGAGTTATTGAATTTATCAAACTGTATGTGACAATCGGATAAACCTAAAGCATAGTCACACTTAACCATAACAGTTAAATATCCAGTTGTGAATCGGTCGCTGATATCGATTTCACCTGAAGAGTCGTAGCTTGAACAGAAATACATTACAGGACCGTTTTGAGCATAAGATTTGTGGCTGGCTCCAAATAAAATTACGATAGCCACCATGCAGAAAAATAGTTTAAGTTTTGACATTTATTACCTTTCGTTTTGATTTAAGAAATAATTATGTTTTATATTCAAAATAACTGAAAAAGTTCCTGAAATTTTTATTTTGATGTAACTTCTACTTCACCACTGCAAATTGGAGTTCCGTCAACTTTTTGCATAGTAACTTTATAAGTACCTGGTGAAGTGAATTTTAATCTTGATTTATCCTGGAAATATGTATAGTCCCAATCTGCTTGTACATCAAATGGAACAGTATCAACTATTTTTTCACTTATTTTTTCGCCATCAGAATTTCTTACTTTTGCCATTCTTAACTCAACTTTGCCTACACCTAAAGGTTTATCTGTTTTAACCATAACGGTCAGCCAACCTGTTGAAAATTTATCGCTGACACCAATTTCTTTACCGTTTTTGTAGTCTTCACAGAAATATAATTTGCTTCCGGAAGTTGATTCATCTTTAGAAGATGTTTCTTTTTTTGTATCCTCTTTTTTGGTAGTTGTTTCTTCTTTTTTATCTGTTTTCTCTTTCTCTTTATCAGCCATCTCTTTTACTTTACTGCAAGCAGTTAAAAGAGTAAAGCTAACAACAATTGCCAGTACAAATTTTAAATTGTAGAAGGTATTTTTCATATAAAAAATGGTTAGGTTAAATATTGCAGTAAAATACGCTTATAAGCCCGAATTTTCAAGTTACAAGTGTAATTTTTTTAAAAACTCAGTTTAGGAAGTCCAGTGAAATATCTAAAGATTTTGCCGAGTGCGTTAACGCTCCAACTGAAATGAAGTCTATATCTTTGATTTTTGTATAATTAGATATTGACTCAAGGTTAATGCCGCCGGAAATCTCTACTTTAAAATTTCTCTTAACGATTTTAATTGCTTCTTTTATTTCCTGAATTTTGAAGTTATCAAGCATAATAATATCAACGATTCCATGTCCCAGGGAGCAGACCACCATTAGTTCAAAAAGATTTTTCACTTCTATCTCAATTTTGAATTCCTTCTTAATGGAAGCAAGCCGCTCAAGAGTTTTTTCAATTCCACCATTTGCTTCTATGTGATTATCTTTAATGAGCATCATATCGTAAAGTCCGATTCTGTTATTTGTGCCGCCGCCGATTTTCACAGCAAGCTTTTCGAATAACCTGAAGTTAGGCGTTGTCTTCCTTGTATCAAGGATTTTTATTTTTGCATTGTTCAGCTTTTTTATGTACAGATTTGTAAGTGTGGATATTCCACTCATTCTTTGTAAAATGTTCAACGCAGTTCGTTCGCCTTTTAATAATGTACGGGTTCTTCCATTAAGTTCTCCGATAATGGTTCCCTTTTTTAAATGTTCCCCGTCTTTTACAAAAAATTTAATCTTAACATTTTTATCTAAGCTATCAAATACAAGCTTGAAAATTTTTAACCCTGAAACTATTCCGTCTTCTTTTAATAAAATTTGAGCAGTGGAAATATTTGCCGATGGTATTAAATTATCGGTAGTAATATCTCCCGTAGCAATATCTTCTTTCAGTGCCATTTTAATTAAACGGCAAGCTTCGTTCATATCAAAGTTATTGTAGTAGTTCATTCGTTCTTTAAAAATTATTTTTTTGGAGAATCTGCTTCTTCGGGTATGAGGTTTGGTATTCCATTATTTACTCTGAACTTTGTTCCGCACTTAGTGCATTCCCAAAATTCTTTTTTATCTATTAAATTTGCTTTATCAATAGGACATACAATAAACTCAATTATATTTTCCATTCTATTTATGCTTATGTATATGAGATTTTACGAGCTCAACAAATTTTTCAGGTGGACGTGATGGTCTCATGGTTTTCAAATTAATAAATCCTAAAATTGTATAACCCTTTGCTATTAATCTTTCATCAACAAATAACTCATAATGAATTTCCACTTTTACTGATGGAACTTCATCCATAAATGCTCTTATTCTTACAACATCATCGTACTTAGCTGTAGAAATATATTTGCAATACGATTCAACAACGGATAATCCATAATCTTCTCTTTCAAGCTCAGTGTATGGCATACCCATTTCGCGCATAAGGTTATTTCTGCCCGCTTCAAAAAATTCAAAGTAGCGGACGTTATTCATTATTCCCATTACATCTGTCTGGGCGTATAAAACTCGTAATGTTGTTTCAGCTGATACCATATTTATTAAATCATTAATCTTTAAAAATTTTTCCCGGATTCATTATTCCATTCGGGTCAAAAACTTTCTTAATATTTTTCATAAGGTTCATTTCATTTTCTTTGATAGCAATATCGAGATAATTTTTCTGCGAGTATCCTATGCCGTGCTCCCCTGAGATTGTACCACCGAGAGAAACGGTGAGCTCAAATATTTTTCTGATGGCAGGGTCAATATTCTTTTCCCATGTCTCATTATCAGTTTTATCTTTTAAAATGTTTACATGCACGTTGCCGTCGCCGGCGTGTCCATAACAAATGGAAGTTAATTTATGCTCGGCACAAATTTCTTTAACACCTTTTATTAGTGCCGGCATATTCGCTCTCGGTACCACAGTATCTTCTTCTTTATAAATTGAAATTGATTTTACAGCTTCACCTATGCAGCGTCTCAATGCCCATAGCTCCGCCATTTTACTATTATCTTCAGCCATTACTATATCAAATGCGCCGGCATCGGAAACTACTTCGGCAATTTTTTCAATATCTTTATCCAATGCTTCTTCATAATTGCCATCGACTTCGATTAACAACTGAGCTTCTGCGTCGGAATTTGGGAATTCTTTTCCAAGCTGTTTTCTTGCGGCATCTATTGCAGAGCGTTCCATCATTTCAAGAGCGGAAGGAATTATCCCCGCCTGAAAAATTTTCGCTACAGAAGAAGCACATTCATCAATAGAATTATAAGCAACAAGAATTACTTTTTTCTTTGCAGGTAGAGGAAGAAGCTTAAAATAAATTTTAGTAATGATACCAAGCGTTCCCTCGCTGCCGATTATTAATTGAGTAAGATTATAACCCGTAGAATTTTTTAAAACGCGGGCACCTGTATTTATAATTTCTCCCGATGCAGTAACAAATTCAAGTGCAAGTACATAATCTTTAGTAACACCGTACTTAACAGCTTTGGGACCGCCGGAAGACTCAGCAAGATTGCCGCCAAGAAAACAACTACCTCTTGATGCAGGATCAGGAGGATAGAATAAATTTCTTTTCTCGCACTCTTCCTGAAAAATTTGTGTAATTACACCTGGCTCAACAACTGCCTGAAAATTTTCTTCATCGATTTGTAGAATACTTTTGAATCGCTCCATTGATAAACATATGCCGCCAAAGATTGGTAACGCTCCGCCGGAAAGACCTGTACCTCCGCCTCGAGGTACAACAGGAATTTTATATTCGTTAGCTAACTGTAAAACTAGCGAAATTTGTTTTGTATTTGCCGGTTTTACAATTACTTCGGGAGGAAATGAAAAATCTTCTGTGTAATCGTGCGAATAATTTTGAATGGAATCGGAATCAACAAAAACCCATTCGTCTTCAACAATTGATTTTAACTTTGAAATTATTTCCGGTGAGACTTTATTAAACATTTTTGAAAATACCTAAATTAAAAGTAAATTTTGCGCCAAAAATATTTTCATATAAATGAGTTTTTATTTACGAGTTATAGAACTAATTTAAAGAAAATCACAAGTGTCCAATAAAAAATTCTTTTATATAATTTTCTTTGTAGTTTTCTCGGCGAATATTTTTAATACAAATATCACTGCATGGGATTCGCGATGGACAATCCATACTGCCTATAGTATGATTTATGAAAGGAATTTTGATTTAGATGAATATTCAAATATTATTCAAAAGAACGAAAATTATGGAATTTGGAAAGGCTCAGAACACGTTTATAATTACTTCCCTATCGGTGTTTCTATAATTGCGCTCCCCTTTGTTTTTGTAGGAGAATATATTTTTGAACTTATTCTGGTAATTAATCCCGATATAAAAACTCATCTGCAAGAAAGAGGGTTTACTTTAATAAATGTCACCAACTACTACTACGTTGTGGAATATTTTATAGCTTCATTTATTGTAGCATTGTGCGCATGCATGTGTTTTTTAATTGCGCGAAGATTCATCGGAGTAAAGCACTCTTTAATAGTAACGTTTGTATTCGCATTTTGTACTTCTCTTTGGTCTGTCGCGGGAAGAGCGCTATGGATGCATGGACCTTTGATGCTTTGCTTACTTATTGCAATATACTTTTTAACTGTGGAAAACATCAGTATAAAACGCATTATAATTTTAGGCGCAATGCTTGCATTCTCATTTATTATAAGACCAACGGGTTTGATATTCTTCGGAGGGATTTTACTATACTTCTTTCTCACGAATAAAAAATTTGCTTTAATTTATTTACTTTCAGGGTTGACGGTATTTGCATTTTTCTTTGCTTTAAATTATTCTATATACGGAACAATTTTTTCGCCTTACTATCAGTACTACGAAAATATTTTATCCGAATCAGGGCATCCGAATTTTTTACAGGCGCTTGCAGGAAATATGATTAGTCCGGGGAAGGGTTTACTGATATTTTCACCTGTTTTTATTTTTTCGGCAATAGGAATTTATATAAAGGTAAAAACAAAAGAGTTTTCAAAATTAGATTTTTGTTTAATATTAATTTTTATTGCTTACTACATTTCAATTTGTATGGTTACAAAGTGGTGGGACGGATGGTCTTATGGTCCGAGATATATTTCCGATGCAATTCCAATATTGATATACTTTATCATTCCATACTTCCAACATGAGAATTTTTTCAGAAGTAAGAGAGCCCTGAATTACGTATTTGCTTTGTTAGTTCTTTTAAGCTGTTATATTCATACAAGAGGCGCGCTAGATGGAAAGCTGTGGGTTGAATGGAACGGTAAACCGCAAAACATTGACGAACATCCGGAAAGAACCTGGGACTGGAAAGACCCGCCGTTTTTAAGATAAAAATTATTGGAACTAATAGTTGTATTCGTGAGTATACAATCTAATGCAAATAATGGCATTTTTAATTTATTATTTATTAACTATTTTTAAACCAAATTAAACACAAACTCTCAACATGAAAAAATTACTTTTTCTTTTTGTACTTGCAGCAGGACTTTCATTTTTAAGTCCAAAAAACTCTTCAGCTCAGGCTTTAACATTTGATGTAATCAACAATACCGGTGTAACTCTTGTTGATGTATTTGTTACACCTGCTGAAACAGCAAACTGGGGAAATGACATTCTTCCAAACAATTTGTTTGAAAACGGTTCAACAATAACTGTCACAATCCCTGCAGATTACGGTACAACTTGTGCTTTCGATATGAAAATCACAGACGGTGCTGGTGGACATGTTACTTTCACAGGTATTGATGCTTGCAAATTAGTTACTTTGCAAATAAATGCTGATGGTACATATTCGTACGTAGCTACAAAATAATTTTTTATCCCATAATTTTGTAATAAAAAGGCGGAGTTTTCTCCGCCTTTTTTGTTTGTACCTGTAGAATACTTTTCCTTATTTTGTCTTCGTATAAAATTCCGAGCCTATCTTTATTGAACCTTTTACACAACTCATCAATAATCTCAAATTTTTCGTTTCCAAAAGTTGTATATCTATTATCTTCTTCTTCAAAAGAAGTCTTCCCTTATCCTCACCATAATCATATTTCTCTGTTACTTCATCAAGCTCTTTAAAATCCTGCTTCAACTGTAAAATAAATTCAGAATATACTTTATTCACATTACTTAAAAAATTATCAACAATTTTTACACGGCCGTCAACATCATTTGCTAAAGTTTTCTTTATTTCAGTGTTAACTGAGTTTTGCTGAGTTTGCATATCATTCCTGAATTTCACCTCTGCCTCTTCCAACTTTACTTGCAGTCTGTCTGTTTTATGAAAATCAGTCATTACATCTTTCATATCTCCCTGTGGTATTCCGTTCGGAGGCATTCGATTACCCTGACCGTTATCTTCATTCTCGATTCGCTTTCTTAAATTCTCTTTTATGTTTTCCGATTTCTTTGATAACTTTGTATACATTTTTTCAAACAGTTGGTCTAATGTATCAATCTGCTGAGTTAATTTTATTTCATTCGATTCCTGATTGTAGTTTACAAAATTCATAGCATCTTTGCAGCTCGCAGGAGGCACGGGAATCTGATCAACATATAAATACAAATTTTCACTCACCTGCGCATTTGAAAAGTTACAGTTAAAGAATAAAAATATTGTTATGCCTAATGGGATAAGAATTACTTTCATGTTTAATGATTTTTAATAATTAAATTTTCTTAAAACCTCTCTCTAAATCCTTTATTATATCTTCATGATTTTCTATTCCAACTGCTAATCTTATCAATGATTCTGAAATTCCCGTTGAGGCTAACTGCTCTTTAGTATAGAAAGGTTTCCATTGAGCGGCTGGGAGAGTTACAACTGTTTCCACTCCGCCCAAACTTACAGCCAGTTTACAAAGGTGTAATGCTTCAACAAACTGAACCGCTTTTTTATAAGAGCAGTCCAATTCAAAACTAAAGCAGCCACCAAATCCTTTCATCTGTGCTGCCGCCAATCCGTATTGAGGGTGAGAAATTAATCCGGGATGATAAACTTTTTTTACTTTCTTATGCTCTTCAAGATATTGCGCAATTAACAAACCGTTTTCATTTTGCTTCTTTACTCTCATAGGTAAAGTTTTAATACTTCTCAATAAAAGTGAAGCATCATTTGGAGCAAGAACGTGCCCCACAACGTGGGCGTAATCCCAGCACTTATGAATAAAATCTTTAGTGCCGCAGACTACCCCCGCTAATACATCACTATGACCGCCAAGATATTTTGTAGCGCTGTGTATAATCACATCTATACCAAAGTCAGCAGGATTTTGATTTACAGGTGAAGCAAAAGTATTATCTATTAAGGAAAGAATTTTTTTCTTTTTGCAAAGCTTACCTATAAATTCCAAATCAGTAATCTTCATTAAAGGATTTGAAGGCGTTTCTATATAAATCAGCTTTGTATTCTTCTTAACAGCTTTTTCAAAAGCTTTATTATTAGTCTGGTCAACAAAAGTTGTAGTAATTCCGAATTGCGGTAATAGATCTCTCAGATATTTTATTGTAGTAGCGTATAAATTTCCTTGAGCTACTATGTGGTCGCCCGATTTCAATGTGCAGGCAATAGAAGAGCTGATTGCAGCCATTCCCGAACCGAACACAACGGAATCCTCAGTCTTCTCCAAATCAGCGCAAACTTTTGATAGCTGTTTTAAAGTTGGAGTTGCGTAACGAGCATAAAATCCTAACGGTCTATCCTCAACAGAAATTTTTGCCATAGTAAGCAAATCTTTTGTTTTATAATTAACTGACTGCCATACTGGAGGAACAACTGCGCCGGTTGTATTGAACTCATCACCAGAATGAATTACGATTGTATCAAGATTGTTCATTTTATTTAACAAATAAAAATTAAAAAATTAAGTTTTGCATTTCCTGAAATATTATTGCTTCATGTAAAATTTCTTTAATAATTTTGGGCTTTATTTCTTTTGCGTTATGATATTGAAACCATCCCAGAACTTTGCAGCTTCCGCATGAAATTATATCGAACTTCTTTTTTAAAATCACTCCATTGCAGAATCCAAGTATAACTCCGCTTTTAAACCCGCTGCGAGGAATTGTTGTAGGCCATACAAAACAAACTCTTTTCTTTAAGTAGAAATGCGGAACGCCATATTTAAATTTTTCTTCAAAAGACGGATTGATACCCAAAACAATTTCGCGAAGAAGAATTGTCATTTTCTTTTCATCGGAAGGGAGGGATTCTATAAATTCTTTAATTAACATATATAAATAAAAAAGCCACGATTATGGTCGTGGCTTAAATTATTACAATTTATGTTCAAAAGAAATTTATTTCTTTTCTGCTTTTAATTTCATTTCTATTTCCTTTTCAGATTTACTTCTGATTATTTTCAGCTTCAGAGTATCTCCTACCTTTAAATCATTTACAAGTGCAATTAAATCTTGTTCATTCCTTATAACCTCACCGTTGGCTTGTATAATAACATCTTCAACTTTAAGTCCTGCATCATCTGCAAGTCCACCCTTGGCAATCTGATTTACTATAACTCCTTTTGTATCTTCGAGATTATAATACTTAGCAATTCTTTCATCGATTCCCTGTATGTTAAAGCCTGCATTGAAGTTTCTTTCAATCTTTCCGTTAGCTTTCAACTCTTCCATTATTTTTTTCACACGATTAATGGAAATCGCGAAACCAACTCCGATACTACCGTTGCTTCCGTTTCCGCCTGTATAAATAATTGTGTTCATTCCGATAACTTCTCCATCAGCGTTAACTAACGGTCCGCCTGAGTTCCCTGCATTAATAGAAGCATCAGTCTGAATCATATCTTTATATGCGCGTCTGCCATCGGCAGCGACTTTCATATTTACTGCGCTAACTACACCGACCGTTACTGAAGGCTTATCATTCACTTCAAATAGTCCGAAAGGATTTCCTAAAGCAATTGCCCACTCGCCGATAATTACATTATCGGAATTTCCAAGAGTTATATAAGGAAGATTTCCTTTATCGATTTTTAAAAGTGCAACGTCTGTGTTCGGGTCAGAGCCAATTAGCTTTGCTGAAACAGTTTCACCTGTAGTAAGTGTTACAGAAATTTTTGTTGCATTTCCTGCGACGTGGTCATTTGTTAAAATGTAACCGTCGTTTGAAATTATGTAACCTGAACCAAGACCTTTTACAACTTGCTTCTGCGGTCCGCTTTGTCCCCTATCCCCAAAAAATTGTTTAAAGAAAGGATCATTGCCCCAGAAATTTCCGAACGGATCCTGAACTTCTCTCACTTCTTCAACATTTATTCCAACAATGCAAGGAGAGACTTTTTCAACTGCACGCGTAATAGCTGTCTGTCGCGAGTCACTTACATTTTTTTGATTATCCTGTTTCTCAGAATTTGAAACAAGTTTTAGATTATTGGTTGGTTTACCACCTGAGAAAAAAATCTTTCCCAGTATTACACCGCCAGCGAGAGTAAGAATCGCTACTGCTGCGATTAAAAATAATTTTGTTTTTGACATTTGATTAAGAGCTGGTCTTGCGAATGAATTGCTTTGCATTATTCTTTTTTAATTATTAGATATTTATTATACGAATTACTTCTTTAAATGTTTTTTAACTTTTCTAATTATTTCTTCAGCGTTGATTTTATATTTACTCATCAATTGCTCCATTGTTCCGCTTTCTCCGAAAGTATCTTCTACTGCAACATAATCCATTTGAGTTGGTCTGTGAAGGGATAGTACTTCAGCAACTGCGCCGTAAAGTCCGCATTGTTTCTGATGGTCTTCACATGTAATTACAAGTCCTGTTTCATCAGCAGCTTTTATGATAGCATCAACATCAATCGGTTTAATTGTATGCATATTTATTACACGGGCATTAATACCATCTTTCTTTAATGTGTCTGCTGCAATAATTGCTTCCCAGACTAAAAGTCCGTTAGCTATAAGTGTAACATCATCACCATCTATTAAAGTGTCCGCTTTTCCGAATTCAAACGAAGCGTTCATATCGGTATAGTTAGGTGTTTTATCTCTGTAGAATCTTATGTAAAAAGGTTTCTCTGATTTAACGCATTCTAAAACTGCGCGGTAGGTTTGATTATAATCGCATGGTGTAACAACTGTCATGTGTGGAAGTATTCTCATTATGCCGACATCTTCCAATGATTGGTGCGTTGCTCCATCGGGACCTACGGATATTCCGCAGTGCGATGCGCAAATTTTCACATTCATTTGGCTGTAAGCAATGGATTGTCTGATTTGGTCGAATGGTCTGCCTGTTGCAAACTCACCGTAAGTGGAAGCAAAAGGAATTTTGCCGGTAAGTGCCAAGCCTGCTGCTGTTCCCATCATATCCTGCTCGGCAATGCCGACAGAAAAAAACCTATCCGGAAAAGCATCACGGAAAATATTAGTCTTTACTGAGCCTGATACATCGCCTCCCAGAACTACTACATTAGGATTTTCTTTACCAAGAACCATTAAAGCATCTGCAAAGCCCTGTCTTGTTTCTTTTAATTCCGGATTTTCTAAGTTAAAAGGCATTTTTATTTGATTCAAATATTAATAAAATACAAAAATACTTTAATAATATGTGCATTTCAAATCAAATAAAAATGCATTATATCATTTCCGGACTTGGTATGCATACCATACAGAGAAAACAATAAGACCGAAAAAAAGTACGGAAAAAATTATTAATTGTACCTTTGTTTTCAGTTTATCTTTTTTACGTTGTACTCTTTCAAATTCCAGATTTTCGTCAACGTAATCTCCTTTGGAGGGATCCCAATTTTTGTATAAATTTATGCTCATAACTTTAATACGATGAATTTTTCTAAATGGATTAGTTTTTGATTAAATTATATTTTAAGCAAAACTAATATACTCTCGTTATACAAATTGTACAAATAATAATATATCTTCCCTGAATTGGGATTAGATTACGGCCCGGATTTAGTAACCTACTAAAATAAAGCCCAGTAAGATTGGAATAGTTTTAAAGGGAGTATAACTATAAAGAACCTCTTCAAAAATACATATAATTTTTTGAAATTCAAAATTTCAAAGCACTTAATAGTAAGTAAATTATGAACTTTATACTATATGATGGATTTTCTCAATTCCTTTCTGACTTAATAAATAAAACCGCGGAAGAAAACTCAATACAAGGCTTGAGTTTTAAACTAGTAATTTCTTCTGTATTATTTGCCGGATTACTAATTTTTCTTTTCTTAAGAATATGGAGGAGGGAAGTCAGTTACAAATATTACAATCCATCCGAATATGAAAGTAAGTACCGGAAACTGAATGGGTTTTTATTACTTATTATTCCCATTATGCTTTTTGATTGCACTAAAAATATTTTTCAATTTTATTCTTACGCGTTTTTATTTACGAATAAGACTCAATTCTTTTTAACTGAAATTAAAGATTCTTTTTTGCGAAATTGGTGGGAAGTATTTATTTATTTAATACTTCTAAGCAGTGTTTGTAAGGTTGTGTTTTCTCTTTTCAATTTAATTTTTCTTTTTGGAAGGAAGAGAATGCTAAAATTTTTAATGATAGTATATATACCAAGCTGTGTTTTAATTGACGGCTTAAAATATTTTTTTGTTACTCAGGTAGTCGAACCA
>JBBRQV010000025.1:0-28667 GCA_038225955.1 Ignavibacteria bacterium
CCTACTCCTGCATCTAATTTATACCCCGTTTACAATTCAGCGCCAACAATTGCTTTCAACTATGCTTATGCAGTTCCTGATACAGTATTTCCTATAGTTACTTTAATATGGAATGCATCTGACCCTGACGGAAATAGTACGATAAAAAATATTTATTACTCTATAAATGATACGAATCATTTTAAAGCTATCCCGGGAAATTTATCTCAGATGACTTTAACAGCTGATAGCGGATTAGTGCTTAATGGAAATAACAGAATATTTATCAGAGCAAGAGATAATGCAGGAGCATACAGCAATACTTCAGCTATACCAGATAGCAATAAAACATTTTATGTAAAAAAGAATACTGCTAGAACTCTTTTAATATTAGATACTCCTGATTTAGGCCAGGCGTATTCTTATTATGCTAACGCAATGGATACAGTTAAGTATGATGTTCTTGATATAAAATCTGATGGAGGCAGATTAACTCCTAAAATTATTAATCCTATGTTTGTTGAGACATTAAAACTTTTCAAAGTTGTAATATGGTCCGGAGGTATAGGTAATGCAGGTAACGTTGCAAACTTTAATCTTGCGCAAAGTTCGCTGCCATTCTATAAACAGGCCGGTGGTAAAATAATCTTTTCTTCAGGATTTGTTACAAATACAAATCCAAATGGACTTGTAGATAACTTTGCTCAGAATGATAGTATTTCAACTTGCTCAATTGCAATTATAATTGGAAACCAATACAACGGGTTACAAACCGGCTATCCTACATTAAGCGCCACAGGATTTGTTCAAAACTTACGGAATATTTATTTTTCTGGTTCGGTTGTTCCTCTATATAGCTATACTAGCTCTACTGCATGCGTAGGAGAAAATAAATTTATGGTAAAAGATAACGCTGTAAACCCTAAGATTGTTTATTGTGATATACCTTTGTATGTGCTTAACGGCAATGCTGCCAATAATAAACTGTTATTCAAAAAGATTTTGTTCGGTGAATTCGGATTGAATTAATCCTTATAACTAAATTAAAAGTTATAAATGAAAAGAATTTTATTAGTTGTTTTTATTTTATTTTTAAGCTGTGAAGTTTACTCTCAAACAAACGGAGTTGTTTACGGTGTTATTACCGACTCAACTAAAGTTCCTGTTGTCGCTGCAATTGTAAAATTGAAAGGTACTTATTTTGGTGCTGTGACGGAAGCTGACGGTTCTTACAAAATTGAGAACATTACTCCGGGAAATTATTCATTACAGGTTGACGCTGAGGGCTTTAGAACCGTTGAATATACTAATTTCGAAGTAGCAGGCGGTATCAATAAACAGTTCAATATTACTTTGAGATCGACTTCCTTTACTGTTGACCAGACAATAGAAGTTATAGGGGATAGACCTTTGCTCGATATTGAGCAAACTGATAGTAAGCATATAGTTTCTGCTGATGATATTTCCAAAAGTATTGTAACTAGTCTGACTGATATTGTTACACAGCAGGCAGGTGTTGTAACCGATGATAATTCTATCTATATCAGAGGCGGTCGCTCAAGCGATAATGCAGTGCTTCTGGATGGTGTTTCGGTTCAGGATCCGCTTTCCGGTACCGGGTTCGGTTTACAAATGTCAGCTAATTCATTAGAAGAGGTTGAAGTTATTACCGGTGGTTATAATGCTGAATTTGGGCAGGCAACATCAGGTGTTATTAATGCAAAAACAAAAGACGGACACTACGATGAGTTCAACTTCTATTTATCATATAAAAGAGATAATTTCGGCGGCAGTAATTTAAATTCAGGAAATAGTTTTAATACAGATATTCTTGAAGCTAATCTAAGCGGTCCTGAGCCAATTTCAAAATATCTATTCAAAGCTTTAAAAATAAAACCTCCTGGGGAAATTACATTTTTTGGTAATTTTTTCATGGGATTATCTGACGGATACTATGCAAATTTGAACGGCGGAAAGAAAGCTAAACAGCTTAACTCATCTATATTTGGCGGCAGTAAATTTGCTCCAAGAAATGATAACAACTGGTATTGGTTAGGAAAACTTACATGGAAGTTTACTCCACAGATGAAGTTATCTTATTCATTCAATCAATCGGTTTCTATCAACCAAAACTCTACATCTTTACAATCAAATCTTGAATATGTTGAGCCTTCACCCGGTTATCAATATAATTTTCAGGAAATTTTAGATAATGCTAATACATATTCGACTAATGCGATTATTAATACATTATCATGGACTCATACAACAAGTCCTACAACTTTCTATGAAATAAAACTTAATAAGTTTTATGTAAATTTAAGAGTAGATGCTAACGGAAAAAATTGGGATCAATATACGGAGCCTTTGGATTTAGTTAAGCCTCCATTTGTATATTACGGAATTGACAGCACACATACGGGCATTATTCCGGGAGACGGATTTTACGATGTTGGAAATCCTTACACATGGCATGATCACTATGTAGAAGAATATTCAGGTAAAATAGATTTAACTCATAATTTTAATCCTAAGAGTAAATTCAAAGCCGGTATCGAAACCAGTTTTCAGGAAATGCAATTGGTAGATATTTATCAGCCATGGATTAAACCGTTAGGTTTGAACAACGACGTTTACAAAGTTTATCCTGCATTCGGTGATATCTATGCGCAGCATAGTATTACTTTTAAAGGAATGATTTTAAATTACGGTTTAAGATTTGATTACTGGTTCCCCGGTAAATATGTAGACGATGCAGTTGCTGATCCGAATGTTGTAACTATCCCTGATGCTACAAGACTGAAATACATGGATGATACTTATAATTTATTCGGAAGAAGATGGAAAGGAAGATTATCGCCTAGAGTTGGTATATCTCACCCTATTACAAACAATCAGACTTTATTTTTCTCTTACGGACATTTTAGTAAGAGACCAAAGCCACAATTTGTATATGCTAAGTTAAGTCCTCAAAGCGCGCAATCTACATTCCAGAAATTTGGAAATCCGGATCTTAATCCTGAAACAACTGTTGCATATGAACTCGGTATTAGAAATCAATTCTCAATAAACGACGTTTTAACTATTACAGCATACTATAAAAACATTTATGATTACGTTGCTACAAAAAGCATCAGTATTAACAGTGGCAGATTAGTAGGGCAAAGCTTCATAACTTATTTCAATCAGGATTACGCAAGAACACGAGGTATCGAAATTGAATATCAAAAAAGATTCGGCGATTGGTTTAACGGAAGATTCAACTTCACTTACTCTGTTGCAACAGGTAAAAGCTCTACATCAGATGCAGGTTACTTGGTTATTACAAGAGGAGCTCAGGAATCAATTTCAGAAGTTTATTTAAACTGGGATAGACCATTCCAAGCTAGCGCTAATTTGTATTTTAATGCAAGAAAAGGTAAAGGTATATTTGGTTTCGGTAAAAATATCTTAGATGATATTTCAATAAAGACAAGAATTTCTTTGCAGGCAGGAAAAAGATATACATCTCAAATTCTTACCGGCTATCTTGACGGCGGAAGACCGGAATACACACCTGATTATAATAATGTAAACGGCGCAGTAGCAGATAACTGGTTCAATATAGATTTAAGTTTGGAAAAATATATTGTATGGCACGGTGTAAATTTCACAGCGAATGTTGAAATTACAAATTTACTTGATAACCAAAACTCAGCAATTATTAATCCTGTAACAGGAAGAGCTTATATTTACGGCGACCCAACACCAAATACTTATAACGACCCATTATATCCGGATTTGCAAGCTCCAATTACTCCTTATCCTGATAATCCGGCAAGATTTTCTGCGCCGAGACAAATTAAGTTTGGTGTTTCATTAAAATTCTAATGTTAAAGGAATTTTAATCGTTCTTTATTTTTTGATAGGTACTTTGAATTACAATTAAATTAAACTCAATTAACTTTGCCATATAATTCTCCGGAGGTTGCATTACGAAAACTGAAAGATGGTAACGCAAGATTTGTTGAAGGAAAAAGTACGCATAAAGACTATAAGGCACAGGTGCAGGAAACTTCAACCAACCAATATCCTTTTGCAATTATTTTAAGCTGCATAGATTCACGGAATCCATCTGAAATAATCTTTGACCAGGGAATTGGTGATATTTTTAATGTAAGAATTGCCGGAAACATTGTTGACGAAGACGTTTTAGGTTCCATGGAGTTTGCATGCAAAATTACCGGCTCCAAGTTAATTTTGATAATGGGGCATTCAAACTGTGGAGCTATTAGAGGTGCTTGCGATGATGTAAAGTTGGGAAATCTTACATCACTTCTGGCTAAAATAAAGCCTGCAGTTGATTCAGTTGAGAGTGATGCTGGTGAAAGGACTTCAAATAATCTCGAATTTGTTGAAAGAGTTGCAAAAGAAAATGTAATACTGGCACTGAAAAATATTCGTGAAAACAGTCTTATATTGAAAGAGATGATTGATAACAATGAAATAAATTTAGTTGGTTCTATGTATGATGTAAAGACCGGAAAAGTAACTTTTTTTGAATAAATATCTTAATTATAGTATTAAAGATTTTCTGCGTCAAAAATAAATGGAGCACAACTTAAATATTAAAAAAATATGAAGGTAGTTAAGAATCTCTTCGTTTTAGTCGTTATTTCTTTTTTGTACATAAATTCCTATTCTCAGGATTATGTCACGCAGACTAAAGATTCACAAAGTAAGATGACACCGGAAGTTGCTTTACAAATGTTGAAGGATGGTAATGGCAGATTTAAATCAGGAAAAAATTTGGACCGTAATTTAATTGAACAGATGAAACAGACTTCTAAAGGACAGTATCCATTTGCTACAATTCTAAGCTGCATTGACTCCAGAGCTTCTTCTGAACTTATTTTTGACCAAGGTATTGGCGACATATTTAATGCAAGAATTGCAGGAAATGTTGTTGATGAAGATGTTCTTGGCAGTTTAGAATTTGCATCCAAAATAGTCGGGGCCAAATTAATTGTAGTTTTAGGACACTCGGAATGTGGCGCAGTAAAAGGCGCATGTGATGATGCCAAACTAGGTAATATTACTGCACTTTTAAGCAAAATTAAGCCTGCTATTGAAGCTGTAACTTCGGATAATTCGGATAGAACATCAAAGAATAAAGATTTCGTAGAAAAAGTTGCTAAAGAAAATGTACTTTTGGCAATAAAAAATATAATCGATAGAAGCCAGGTCTTAAAAGAAATGATTGACAATGGTGAAATAAAGCTGGTCGGGGCAATGTATGATGTAGCAACCGGTATTGTAACTTTTTATGAATAAAATATTCAGCTCAATTGTCTGAATAGAATAAAAAATAATTTAATGAAAGTATTTTATACACTGGTTTTTCTTCTTATTTTCTCCACTTCATATTCTCAGCTTCTGCCAAATCTTGGCGGACAGAGAACAGGAACTGCTTCTTTGCAGTTTCTAAAAATTGGTAATGGAGCAAGAAGCGCGGGAATGGGTGAAAGTTTCGTTGCTGTATCAAATGATATTTCTTCTTTATACTACAACCCTGCGGGGTTGGTACTTTTTAAAGAGAATGGCATTATAGCATCGCATACTCAATGGTTTGTTGATACAAGATTAGAATATGCAGGCGGTGTCTATCATTTCGGCGGAAACAATGCTGTAGGTTTAAGCATAACATCTCTCAGAACCGAGGACATGAAGGTAACTACTGAGCTTCAGCCAACGGGCACAGGCTCATACTTCAGATTCGCTGATTTATCTGTTGGACTTTCATTTGCAAGACAAATGACTGAGCAGTTTTCATTCGGAGCAACAGTGAAATATGTTGAAGAGCAGCTTGGAGAAATTAAAATGAGAAGTGTTTTAGGGGACTTAGGCACATATTATAAAACAGGTTTAGGAACATCCCGATTCTCAGTTGTAATTTCTAATTTCGGAGGTCAGGTTACACCATCAGGCTCAGTACAATTAATAGGCAATAGAGAAGCTAATACTTTTCAATCTTTTCCACCTCCTACAATTTTTAAAATCGGATTCGCATTAGAACCAATATTAAACGAAAAAAATAGATTAACAACATCCGTTCAGTTAAACAGCCCAAATGATAACGCTGAATATGTGAACTTTGGAGCTGAATATGCTTTTAAAGAATATTTATTTTTTAGAGGCGGGTACAAAATAAATGTTGATGCTGAAAATTTTTCAGCAGGCGCAGGTTTAAGGCTTCCTTTGACATTTGCAATGTTAAATCTTGATTATGCATTTTCAAACTATAAGGAATTAGGTTATGCTCAAAGATTATCTTTGAACATAATGTTTGCAAAGAAATAACATACTAGAATATAATTTTATTCACTCATATAATGACTATAAAAATAAAATACTTAAGTTTACTTTTATTAATTGTTACTTCGCTTGTATTCTGGAGCTGTGCTGAAAAGCTCGATTTGGGGCAATTTCCATTGACTACTAACGGGAATCCTGTCACTTCGACAGACACTTCATATGTGCAGCAAACTCCTATCTGGACAGGTTTTAATGCTCCGGAAGACGTATTACTTGGTAAAGAGCCTTTAGTGTATGTTGCTGATACTAAGAATAATAGAATTGCTCAGTTAGACCTATCAGGAGCAGAAATCGGAAGCATTTCAATTACAAATCCAAGAGCCTTAGCACAGGATAATAATTTTGATATATTAGTTATTGCCGATACGATTTTAACATCAACCGGAGATACTCTAAGCGTTCTCTACAGAATTAAATTAGTAGGACCGCCTGCAAATGGAATAATTACAAATGGAGTATTGCTAAGACTTTTATCAAGCGATTATCCGACTCCTTTAACAAGCAGAAAGAGAAAATTCACTTCAGTAGCTACGTATCCAGATAATTCAGTTTTAGTTTCAAGAAGAGGACCTGACAATGTAAACAACTTAGACCCCGATAATGCAATCATAAAATGTAAAGGCGTTAACACAGTAACCGTTGAGCTTTACACAGGTTTTCAGGTTACAGGAAACGGCGTTTACTCTATCGATAAGGTTTCAGGCTTGACTGCTGCAGGAAACAATAATTTTGATTTTCTTCTTACACGTAATACAACACAAAACGGATTCAAAGCAGAATGGTTTGAATACGACAATTCTACCGGCGCTTTTAATCCAAGATTTTTACCTGAAGGAAACCAGGACATTCTGAAACTTGAATTCGGATTGCCTGAAGATATTACAACTGACCCAAATAAGAATATTTTTATTGTTGATGCAGGTAAGGATTCATTGTACAAGTTCAATTCTTCAGGAAAACTTCTTAAAGAATCATTTGGCGGAAATGCAACATCACAAAACAATTTAAGCGGTCCGAAAGGCGTTGCATTCTTTAACAGAGTGTTATATATAGCTGATACCGGGAATAATAGAATTGTAAGATATAAGCTCTCTACTGATTTACAATAATAGATTTTTTTTACACTAAATATAATCCGTCCTGCTTTTTGCCGGACGGATTTTTTTTTATATGATATATTAAATGGCAAAACAAAAAGAAAAAAGTCCGCAAGTAAAAAATTACACCGCCAATCCTGTTTTTGATTATGCGCTTCTTGCTTGCTTTGCTATTTTTATAATTTTCTTTACAACGTTTAAAATTTCCGGCGATGACGATGTATTCTGGCACTTAGCTACCGGAAAATATGTAATGGAAACAGGTCATGTGCCTTCTACTGATATATTCGGATATGCTACTCAAGGTCAGGAATGGATGCCTTTTGAGTGGGGTTGGGATGTAGTTACCTATAATATTTATAAAACCTTCGGCTACAATGGTATTTCTGTATTCCGCACAATAATTTTTCTTTTAATCTTCTTTTTATATTATTTAATTCTCCGGAAGTTCAAAGTAAGCACAACACTTTCCATGTTTATGTTTATACTAATTTGTTTCGGAATAATAGACAGATTAACACCAAGACCACACATAATTTCGCTTTTATTTTTTGTTCTTCTCTTATATTTAATCATTTCTTTCCGATATTTTAACCGAAAGAACATATATCTTTACTTTATTCCACTCATATTTCTTCTGTGGTCAAATATGCACATGGGAGTTCTGGCAGGGATGCTTCTCTTTGGAATTTATATTGTTTCAGAAGTGATTACCTATTTAAAACTGAATTCATATTCGACTAAAGAAATTTTACCTTTAGATAAAAAGCAGTTAACTCTTTTACTAATAATTTTTGGAGCTTCGCTTCTTGTAATGCTCATTAATCCTAATGGTTTAGCGACTTACGGCTATGCATATTCGCATACTAAAATGAAACTGCTTGAAACAATTAATGAATGGCGTTCTCCGTTTGATTCAATGTTTGGCGGTGGATTTGTTGGCAATATTTATAAACTTTTTCTTTTTGCCGGAGCTATTACTCTATACTATGCAGTCAGGAAAAAAGATTTATTCTTTGCGCTTGTCTATTTAGGATTTGTTTTTTACTCAGTCCGCGCAGTAAGATTTACAGTAGATTATATAATCATTATTGCAATATTTTTAACCGTAGCAATAAATTTTATTATAATAAATCTCAGAAATAAAAATCTTGCGACATTCATTAAGGATAAACCTCCTTTAAAAATTGTTCTTTCTGTAATTCTTCTTTTTATTGTTTTTAATATACCGAATGATAAATTCTATCTTGGATTTTTAGAATACTATAGAGTTTCAGGTTTTGGCATTAACTCGGATTTCATTCCTACGCAGATGTTTGACTTTATGAAAGAAAATAAAATCACTGAAATAGGGGAGAAACCATTTAATCATTTTGGTACAGGTGGTTATCTTGTGTGGAATTTTCCCAATACTAAAAACTTCATCGATAGCAGAAACCTGAACGATAATATTTTTAACGAATATAATTCAATAATTTCAAAGAGACCCGGATTTGAAAAAAAACTAAATGATTATGGGGTCGATTACATTATTTATCTTGCACCTGATTTAACAAGAGCTCCCCAGGAGATGCAGCAGACAATTATTTCATATCTTGCTCAAAAAAATGATGAGTGGAAACTTGTATTCTGGGACGATAAATCATTTTTATTTGTAAAAAATATCCCTAAATTCAAAGAAGTAATAGATAAGTACGAGTATAAAACCGTTACTCCGTACAATATAGTTTACCAGCCTCAGAATATTGATAAAGGATTTAAAATTAACCTTGAGGATTTTAAAAAAGAAGTAAACAGACACAAAGCTCTTGAACCCAACGGAGCCTTTATTAATTCAGTATTAAATAAATATCAGTCTAAATTTTAATTAAACCCATACTATGAAAAAACTATTATTCGCATTAGCAGTACTGATGTGTTATATTTCGGTTCAGGCACAGGTAGTACCGATTATATCTATCAGACAGAATACTTCCACCGGTGTTCCCCTTGATTCGGGACAGTATAAAACTGTTACAGGTGTTGTAACAGTAGGAAATGAGTTCGGCGGACCTTCTTACGTGCAGGATAATACAGCCGGTGTTGCTGTATTTTATCCGGATTTCTCTGCCGTTGCAAAAATCGGCGACAGTGTAATTATAACTGCGAAGCTTACGCAGTTCAACGGTCTAACTGAATTAACTTTTACACCCACAGGATGTTCATTCACCAAAATTGACTCCAATAAAACTGTAGTCCCGATTGAAATAAGCTTGCTTCAATATACAACTCAGGATTATTCCGGTGTTGAGCTTTACGAAGGACGTTTAGTAAGAATTAATAACGTATCTACTACTGCTACAGGATTATGGGCTTATACAAATTACCCTCTAACAGATGTTACAGGTACGTATGCTGCTTCTCTGAGAATAGATAATAATACAAATTTAATCGGCACCACTATTCCAACAGGAACTTTCTCAATTATAGCAGCGGGAAGCCAGTTTGTTTCTGCGGCCCCGTACAGTACAGGATATCAGATTTTACCCAGAATGATATCAGATTTAATTCTTGGCGCAGGTCCTAACATTGTAAATCCTCCAGTTGAGAGTTCAATTACTCCGAATAGCGTAACAATCACATGGACGACACAGAATGCCGCGGATACAAAAGTTAAATACATGAAAACAGATTCGAATTATCAGGCTACTGTTTTCACTGATTCGATTTCCAATGCTACCTTGTCAACAAGCCATTCTGTTACACTTACAAATTTACGCCCTGGTAAAATTTATTATATGAAAGCTTATTCCACTAACGGAGTAGGAACAAGCGTAAGTACAGGAAATTATTTCTCTACAGGCTCTGCTGCAACATCCACAGGCAAATGGGAAGTTTATTTTAATAAATCTGTAGATAATTCTTATGCTATACCGGGAAATAATGCTAATGGCAATACTGATTTAAAAACGAGATTGATTCAACGAATTGACTCAGCAAAGTACTCAATAGATTTTGCAATTTATTCATTCAATGATGTTACACAGATAAGAGATGCGCTTCTTCAGGCAGTTGTTCGCGGAGTAAAACTAAGAGTAGTTTACGATAGTAGAACAAATCAGGCTTTAATGCAGGACTTAATAAACGCAGGTATTCTTGTTCAAAAAAGAAATACAGATGTTGGCGCTATTATGCATAATAAGTTTATGATTTTTGATTCAAGAGATACAACATCTGCATCAGATGACTGGTTATGGGCAGGCTCAGCAAATATAACAACTGAACAGTTAAACACTGACCAGCAAAATGTAATTATTATTCAGGACCAGGCGTTATGCACAACATACACAAGAGAATTTGAAGAAATGTGGGGTTCACATACAAATATAAATGACCCTGTGAGAGCAAAATTCGGCGCTGCCAAAACAGATAATACACCGCACATATTTTATCTGAAAGGAAAGCGTATGGAAATTTATTTCTCTGCTTCTGATAATGTCAGCGGTCAAATCGAGAACATTATAACTACATCAAATAAATCAATTTGTTTTGCAATATTAACTTTTACAAAATTCAGTATTGCGAATAAAATGAAAACACAATTTAGCCCTCCTACTAAAATGGTGAGAGGTGTATTTGACGTTGCAAACGGAACTGACCCTTCATCTGTTTATTCAGAAATGAAAGGTCTTACAGGATCGCCGCCTTGGACTCCCGGAGCACCTGTATACCTTGAAAATCAAACAGGTTTATTACATAGTAAATATATGCTCATTGATGCCGATTTACTTTCGAGTGATCCGATTGTTGAAACAGGGTCTTACAATTACTCAAGCGCAGCAACCTTTAACAATGACGAGAATGCGATGATATTTCATGATTCATTAATGGCTAACCAATATTATCAGGAATTTGCAGCACGATATGTTCAGTCAGGTGGTTCTTTGGGAATTACGCATATTGAAAATACAGTTGCTGAAAATTATTATATGAAACAAAATTATCCTAATCCGTTCAATCCTACTACAACTATTGAATTCGGTATTCCGAAGCAAGGATTTGTTTCATTGAAAATTTACGATATACTAGGAAAAGAGGTTGGTAATTTAGTATCTCAACCTTTAGGTCAGGGTGTTTACAAATATACATTTGAAACTACGGGGCTTTCCAGTGGAATGTATTTCTATGTTCTGAATAGCGGAAGCTTTAAGCAGACAAAACAAATGGTTTTAGTTAAATAATATTAATATTTTTATTCTTTTTGAATCCTTCTCAGGCATACGTTTGAGAGGGATTTTTTTTATAAATTACCTTCAATGAAAATAGGAATTATTGGGGAGTTCAACCCTCATTATTATACACACCTTGGGCTTAATAAAGCCTTTATCCATTCTGCTGATTTTTTAAATAAAAGATTTTCATTAGAATGGATTCCTACAGATATTCTGCATGAGTACTTTGATAGAGAAATAACTTCCCTTAATGGAATTTTAATGTCGATGGGCACTCCATATCGCGATATGGACTCAGCATTGAAAGTGATAAAGTTTGCACGTGAAAATAATATTCCTATTATGGCAATCTGCGGAGGATTTCAGCATGTCTTACTTGAGTATGCAAGGAATGTAAAAGGGATATGCGACGCAGAGCATGAAGAGACTTCACCAACTGCTGAAACACTTTTAATTACTTCACTTAGCTGTTCATTGGTAGGTGAAACGGAAAATCTGAAAGTGGTTGAGAAAAATTCAAAGTTATTTCAAATTTTAAAGAAAGAAAACTTTGAGGGAAAGTATCATTGTAATTATGGCGTAAATAAAAAATTCGAGAAAATTTTATTTGATAATGATTTAGTTGCAACTGTTGTAAATCAAGAAAACGAAATTAGAGCTATAGAATTAAAAAAACATCTTTTTTTCATCGCTACATTATTTCAGCATCAATTATACTCAACATCTGAAAATCCTTCCGAATTATTAAACGCATTTATTGAGGCAAGTTTTGGAGTAAGAAGTTAAAATTATCTGTATTTCGTACATCGAAACTTTAGCTGCTAATTTGAAGTTTAATATATTAATATACATTTCATTTTTGAACCCCATTAATTAATTTAAGGAAGTAAATTACGTAATATGTGGAAAAGACTATTAATATTGTTTGTCGGAGTTATTGTTATGATACTGCTTTTTAACAGTGTCATTATGCCCTGGTATGTAAAACATACAGATACCGCTAAAGTGCCGAATGTAGTAGGTTTAAATTTTCTTGACGCAAAGAAAAAGATGGAAACAGTCGGCTTGGAAGTAAAGCAGGGTGATATACGCTACGATGAAAACAAACCTATCGGTGAAATTATCGACCAGAACCCTCCTGCAGACCAAATCGTAAAATACGGAAGACGAATTTACCTGACCGTTTGCGGCGGTGAGCAACTTGTTGAAGTACCTGCGCTTCATGGCAGAAGCTTAAGAGATGCGAAATTTACTTTAGAACAAAGAGGACTGCAGTTAGGTGAAAATGTCAGAAAGAGTTCGACCGATGTAAAAGAGGATTGTGTGGTTTCTCAAATTATACAACCTTGCAGTAAAGTAAAAAGAGGAACGAAAATTGATTTAATTATCAGCGATGGTATGGTAAAGGGGGACTTAATTGTTCCTGATTTAGTCGGTAAAAAACTTGAAGATGCTAAAAAAATTATATCTGATAAAAAACTTAAGCTGGGAAAAATTACTTATCAAACAAATAACGATATCCCTCCGGGACAAATTGTTGACCAGTATCCTAAGAAAGATAAGACTGCTAATGAAAGTACAGCAATAGATTTTTTTGTATCACGAAATAAAAAAGTTGAGGTAGAGGAGAAATCAGCTACCGACAATACTGTACCGGATAAGCAAAAACCTGACCCGGATTCTAAAACTGATGGTAAGACTGATAAAAAAATAGAAAAGAAAAAAGAAACAGGAGATAAGGAAGTAACAACTCCGAAAAACGAACCTGACTCAAAGAAAAAAGAAGTAGAAAAAAAGAAAGGTATAGAACCAAAGAAGGACGAGAAGAAACCCGATACAAAGAAAAAAGCTGACCCAAACAAGGATGGTATTAAATGAAATATATCTGCCCATCAATGTTGTCTGCTGATTTCTCCAAGCTGGCAGAAGAAATAAAAGAAGTTGAAAAAGCAGGAGCCGATATTATTCACTGCGATATTATGGACGGAAATTTTGTTCCCAATATAAGTTTTGGTCAATCCGTCGTAAAACAGGTCAATAAGATGACTGATTTATCATTAGACGTTCATCTGATGATAAATGAGCCTACAAAATACATAAAAGATTTTGTTGATGCAGGAGCAGATTATATTTCAGTCCATTACGAAAATAATTATCATCTTAACAGAGTTGTAAATCAAATAAAAGATAATGGAGTAAAAGCGGGAGTAGTATTGAACCCTGCCTCTCCGGTATTTCTTTTAGAAAACATATTGCCTTATGTTGATTACATTTTACTGATGAGTGTAAATCCCGGCTTTGGCGGACAAAAATTTATTCCGAATGTCTTAAATAAAGTTAGTGATTTGAAAAAAATGATTGATGAAAAAAGCTATGCCTGCAAAATTGAAATAGATGGCGGAGTTGATTTAAATAACATTAAAGAATTATCAAAGACAGGTGTTGATATGTTCGTATGCGGCTCTTCGATATTCGGTAGTAAAGATAGAGCAGATGTAATTAAAAAAATGAAAGCTTTAATTTCATAGCCTAAAAATGAAAAGCGTATTTTTCAACAGCGAAGTCTTAAATGTTGAAAAAAAAATTATAGATAAACTTTCCATTCCTTCCATAATACTAATGGAAAATGCAGGCAGAAATACTGCAGAGTTCATTATATCTAAAATCAAACCCGATTCAAAAATTATTATAGTAACAGGCAAAGGTAACAATGCAGGCGATGGATTTGTTATTGCGCGCCATATGGCAAATAAAAAAATTAAATCCACGGTTATCCTTCTATATCCACCAGTTGAATTAAAAGGGGATGCGCTAATAAATTTTAATATTTTAAAAACATATAAAAATTCTATTACTATTTATTACCTTAAATCATGGAAAGAAATCGAAAGATTTTTCACAGGTAAAAATATAGTTTTGATAGATGCAGTATTCGGAATTGGATTTAAAGGGCAACTTGAGAACAGATTACAAAAAATTTTTGAAGAGATAAATCAAAATAAGAAAAAAACTGTTTTCGCAGTTGATACTCCATCGGGTTTATTTAATTATAACCGTAATGAAGTTTGCATTAAGTCTGATTATACAGTTTCAATGGCTGTGAAAAAATTTCATTCGTTATTTTATAATGGAAGGGAAGCATCGGGAGATAATAAAGTTGTAAATATAGGTGTTTTTGAAAAATTCTTCGATAGCTTTAACGAACGAAAAATTTTTCAGATAGAGGAAAATGATGTTGCTAAAATTATTCCATCGAGGACTATAAATAGTTACAAGTATTCAAGCGGAAAAGTATTTGCCTTATCTGGTTCAAAGGGGCTCACAGGCGCTGCATATCTTTGTTCACAGTCTGCTTTAATTTCCGGAAGCGGTGCAGTAATTTTAGGAATACCTGAATCACTCAATGTAATACTTGCCAAGAAACTCACTGAAGTTATGACTACTGCATTGCCTGAAACAATTGTGTCAACTTTTTGCTTAGAAGGATATAAAACGATTAAAGAAAAAATAAACTGGAGTAATTGCTTACTCATTGGTCCTGGAATTTCAAAAAATCGCGAAACATTAGAGCTAACTGCAAAAATTATAAATGATTTTGATGTGCCAATAGTTCTGGATGCTGATGGATTAACAGCTTTTAAAAATGTGAAGACAGGAAAAAGGAAAAATAAAATTGTTCTGACTCCGCATTTAGGGGAGTTTGCAAGTATATTAAATATTTCAGTCGATGAGTTAAAAAAAGATTTTTATAATTACTCTGTAAACTTTGCAAAAGCGAAAAAAATAATATTGGTTTTAAAGGGCTCACCCTCGATTATCACCGACGGAGAATATTTTTATATAAACTCATCAGGAAATTCTATACTATCTACTGCCGGCAGCGGTGATGTTTTATCTGGAATTATTTCTTCCCTTTATTCAAGAACAGGTAATGCCTTTAACAGCGCAATTGCCGGAGTATATATCCATGGAAAATGCGCAGACTTACTTTACACCAACAAAAAAAATAACTTTACATTCAAAGCTACTGATATACTGAATAAAATACCTCTTGCCGTAAATTCTATTCTTAATATATCACAAAATTGAAGCGGAGAATATTTCATTTTCTTTTATTCTTATATGCAGTCGGCATTTTTATAGAATCATCATTTCCCGGAAACTACTATCCGGAAATAGATATTACTTTAGCAGATAAATATGTCCATTTTATAATTTATTTCGGACTGTGTTTATTATTTTTTTATTCCTTAAAAAATCAAACAAAATTTGTTAAATTATATGAATATCCGTTGGTTTTCGCTTTACTCTTTACTTCTTTATTTGGAGTAACGGATGAACTGCATCAATACTTTGTACCGGGAAGGTCTTGTGATATTTTAGACTGGGTAGCAGATACAATTGGCGCATTGATGTGCGTAATATTTATTAAAATTTTTTATAAGAAACTTCCTTTTATAAACTCGAATAAACCTGAAACAACCTAATGATTCCTTTAAAAGAATTTGCTGAAATTATTCCGTTCCTTATTATTACTGTAGCGGCTTTGCTAACGATGATTTTAGAAATCACGTTCAAGAAAAACGCTAACATTATCTATGGCTTTAGCATGATTTCGATAATTGCTGCAATAGCTACATCATTCTCCGGTTTGAATAAAGACCAGGTAATTTTCAATAATTACTTTCATATGAATAATGTAACGATTGCATTTACCGTTACAATTTTAATAGGAATGCTTATAACAATTATAAGTGCTAAAAGCTATCTTGAAAAGGAAGATATAAACTTCGGAGAGTTTTATTCATTATTGCTTTTTGCAATCATGGGTATGTTTCTTATGATTTGGGGCAATGATATTTTAATAATATTCATTGGTCTTGAAATAATGTCAATTTGTTTCTACATCCTTGCAGGTTTTTTACGCAAGAGACCAAAGTCAAACGAAAGCGCACTGAAATATTTTTTACTTGGTGCATTTATGACAGGATTTATTTTATACGGAATTTCTCTGATGTATGGAGTAACAGGAACAACAAATCTTACTGTACTTTACTCCAATCCTGAAAATTTTAAGAGCTCAATTTTTGTAATAGGTTTTGGTTTATATTTAATAGGTTTCTTTTTTAAGATGGGTATATTTCCGTTTCACATGTGGATTCCCGATGTTTACGATGGCGCCCCGACAATTGTATCAGGCATGATGTCAACTGCCGGTAAAATTGCTGCAGTAGCAACAATTCTTCCGTTCATTTTAAATGTGCACTTAACAGAGTTCCAGCAAATATTTTCAGTGCTTGCAGTTGTAACAATGCTCTTTGGTAATGTTATTGCTCTAGCGCAAACAAATATAAAAAGACTTCTTGCATACTCTTCAATTTCCAGCGCAGGTTATATTATGGTTGGGATAGCTTCGATGAACGAGCTTGCTACAAAAGGTATCGCTTACTATTTAGTTGCATATACTTTTATGCAGCTTGGCGCATTTCTTATTGTTGCCATCATTGAAAAAAAATCAGAAGATTCAAAAGATTACGCTAATCTAAATTTAGATTCGTACAAAGGTCTTGCAAAACGCAATCCGTGGCTTGCAACTTTTATGACGTTATTTTTATTTTCATTAGCAGGTATACCACCGTTTGCAGGATTCTGGGGCAAGTATTATTTATTCTATGCCTCAATTAAAGCAGGGTTAATCTGGCTTTCTGTCATAGGTATTCTTTTAAGTTTGATTTCGATTTACTACTACTTAAGAGTTATTGTTTATATGTGGTTCAGTGAAGCAGATAGTTTACAGGAAAAAGAGAACGTAGGATTCTTAAGCATGGCAGGACTTTCGCTTGCAATAATTGGTACTTTAATTTTCGGATTCTTCCCGAATCTTTTCTTTAATATTTTTAAATTTGCATAGATAAATATTCATTGAATATACTTTACTCAAAATGGCGCCCTGATTCTATGACAGATGATAAGAGACTTGAACAGCTTTTATCAATCTATAACAATATTCTTATTCAGACTAATGGAGATGTGGAAGAAGCCCTTGAGTGGATGAAAATGCTAAGTGACGATAATAATTTATTTGACGACGATATTACCTTTTCTGATTTCGTTGAGGAACTTAAAAAGAAAGGTTATATTGCTGAGAAGGAAGGACTTTTACAATTAACTCCTAAAGGTTCACAAAGAATTCGTCTTGATGCAATGAACAATATTTTTTCGGGATTGAATCCCGATACTTCCGGCTTTCACGAAACAGGCAAGACAGGTAGCGGTGTTGAAAAAATGAGCGAGCTTAAAAAATATAAGTTCGGCGACCAGATTACGAACATCGATTTAACTTCAACCATAAAAAATGCCTTCCTAAAAACTGACCTTAATAACTTTAGATTAGAAGAAGATGATATAGAAGTTTTTGAAACAGAAGCGCAGACCACTGTTGCAACTGTTTTAATGATTGATATTTCTCACAGCATGATTTTATACGGAGAGGATAGAATTACCCCCGCTAAAGAAGTAGCGCTTGCACTTTCAGAGTTAATTCTTTCAAAATTTCCTAAAGATAAATTAGATATTATTGTTTTCGGTGATGATGCTAAAGCAATTTCATTGAGAGATTTACCGTTCCTTTCTGTTGGTCCTTATCACACAAATACAAAAGCAGGTTTAAGGTTAGCGAGAAATATTCTCAAAAGAAAAGGTACGAGCAATAAACAAATTTTTATGATAACCGACGGTAAACCTTCAGCTATTTTTACTGATGACGGAAGACTCTACAAAAATTCATTCGGACTTGACCCTCGCATTGTAAATAAAACTTTAGATGAAGCAGTCGCATGCAGAAAAGACAGAATTAAAATCACTACCTTCATGATTGCACAGGATTATTATTTGAGAAATTTTATTGAGGATTTTACAAAGGCTAACAGCGGCTCTGCTTATTATTCCGGACTTGATAAGCTCGGTCAGTTTATCTTTACAGATTATTTGAAAAGCCGAAGGAAGCATAACTAAAAATTTAATTGAAAGAATTTGAAATTTTCTTTAAAGATTTTCAAAGGGTTGCTCCTTCTAGGATTAGCCCTTTTTTTATTTTGTACAAAAGCTTATTCGCAGGAAACTGAGATTTATTATGTTCATTCCAATGAGGTATTCAGGCCTATTCAGGCAGCAGTTTTTGAATCTAAGATTGGGCTTAGTTCAAATATTCAGCAGGAAAATCTTAAATTAGATATCGGAGCCTCCGTAGATATTATGGGTTTGAAAAATAAAAATTACACTGCATCGTTCGGAGCTGAATTTTTTACTTTCTCAAATTTACGCAAAGAAGACAATTTTAAGTTTCCTGTTGATGCGATAGATTATTACTTCGGTATTTCGTTTAATTACAAAAAGGATATAAATCCAATTTCCTCAATATCTTCTCGATTAAGAATTGCTCACATCTCTTCACACTTTGAAGACGGGCATAAATTTTCACGAACTGACACAATTTTTACTCCGGTAGTATATAGCAGGGAGTTTATAGAATTAGCAGGTATTTACGATTATAAAATAAGCCCGAATTTTATTTTACGAACAATGCTTGGAGTTAATTTACTGATGCATACAATTCCCTATGATTTTGGGAAAGTATCACTACAAATTGGCAATGAATTAAGATATTCTTTCACTAAATATTTTGGTGTATATTTATCAAACGATTTGCGAAATGCTTCCGTTAAGGGAAATTCAAACTTCAACGAAAGCTTTGAGACGGGAATTAATCTTGGGGGATTTGATAACAGGGGAATCAATATTTTTTACTCAATATATAACGGACAAGATTACAAAGGCCAGTATTATGATAAAGTGCTAAATATTAATTCTATAGGAACTCATATAATTTTCTAGTATGATTTTTTTATTTCTTATAAATTTTCTTTTATACCTTGGTTCTCCGCAGAGCGGAACGTTGGTATTGCAATATGAATTTAAAGGCTTTCAGAATGCTGTTTCAGTATCTCAGGATAATCTGGGGAAAGTTTATATACTGGATAACAAAGCAAATCAGGTTATTAAACTGAATGAAAATCTTGTTGAAGTAAAACGTAACGGTAAACAGGGATGGGGGGAAGGCCTGTTCGATACACCCACAAGTATTGATGCTTCTACAGGACTCGATATTTTTATTTGTGATGGAAAAAATAACAGAGTTCAGCGATTCGATAGAAACTTGAACTACGTTTCATCACTTGTTACAAACCTAACAACTTTCCTTCCCCAGTTTCAGTTTAATACTCCTATTTCATCCTTTATCATGAATTCTAATGATATGTATGTACTCGATAAGGATAATAGCAGGGTTGTGATTTATAAAGACGGATTAACACCTGTTAATTCTTTTGGTGAATATCAAAACTCTGATGGAAGAATTGTTAAAGGTAAGAAAATGGTGAAGGATAAGAATAATTTCATCTTCATTCACGATATCGGACAAAATGCAGTACTCAAATTTGATAACTTCGGTTCGTTCATTAAAAAGATCGAAGTGGATACAATTTATTCTATCTCAGTTTATGATAATAATTTATACTTGCTGACCGCTAATAAAATTTATTTGTACAATATTGAGAAAAATACATTTGAAGATTATTATGATTTATTTGAGTATAAAACTATATCAGATTTTACGGATTTCATTGTTTTGAACAAAGAAAAGTATTTAATATTAGAAAAAAATAAGTTAAGTTATTGGAAGTTAATAAATAAAAATTAAAAATGGCAAGGGATATAAATAAAGTTACATTAATTGGACGTCTTGGAAAAGACCCCGACCTGCGCTACACACCTAAAGGTACAGCTGTCTGTTCATTTACTTTAGCTACGAATAACGATTACAACGGAGAAGATGGGAATCTTGTAAAACGTGTGGAATGGCATAACATAAGTGCTTGGAGTAAGCTGGCAGAAATTTGCTCAAAGTACCTCAAGAAAGGTTCAAAAATTTATTGCGAAGGACGTTTACAATACGATGAATATGAGAAAGACGGCATAAAAAGATACTCAACTAAAATTATTATGAACGACATGCAGATGCTTGATACAAAAGGGGATGGCTCAAACTCATCTGGGGGCTCGGGTTCAGTCTCAGATAGCCCGTCATCATCTCAAACTGATGATAGCGACTTACCATTTTAATAAAGCATAACATAAAAATATGAAGTCCCCATTCATTTTTATGGATGGGGACTTTTTTTTTACAAAACTGAATTTAACAACCTATTTTTAAGTAAATTGAAGATAGGGTCAATTTTGAGTATTTTGCAACATATATGGAATCAGTTCAGTCAGGGTTTTTCGATATTGTATTAATAGTAATAATCATTCTAGTGAATGCGCTTTTTGTTGCAGTAGAATACGCATTAGTGCGTGTACGCTCAACAGAATTAGATACGATAATTAATCAGGGAAACAAGCAAGCCAAGCTTTCAAAAAAAATAATTGAGAATATAAATTCGTACATTTCCGCTACGCAGCTGGGGATTACAATTTTAAATCTTCTATTAGGTTGGATTGGTGAAGACGTTTTCTTGAAATTATTATACCCTGTTTTTATGTTTTTTGGAATTCACGATCCGCTAAGCCATACGTTATCGATTATTTTAGGTCTGATGATTATTACTTTCTTTGCTGTCACTATAGGAGAAATTGCTCCAAAGACTATGGCAATTAAGTTTCCCTTAAAAATTACTCTTTGGTTTTCGTATCCACTTTCAATTTTTTATAATGTATTCAAACCTTTCATCTGGCTTTTAAATAAAAGCGCAAATTTAACATTAGGTTTGTTCGGAATAAAACCGGCATCTAAAGATGATATCGTGCACTCAGAAGAAGAGATAAGACAGATTATCAAAGAGGGAAGAACGACAGGCGTGATTGACTCTACAGAGCATCAATTAATTGAAAAGATATTTGACTTCAATGATAAGACTGTTGATGAAATTATGATTCCGCGCAACAATATGTTTGCGATTGATATTAACGAAAGCCGGGATAAAATTATTCACAAAGTAATTGAAGAAGGCTTTTCAAGAATTCCTGTTTACAATGATTCTGTAGATAATATCATCGGTATTATTTACTCTAAAGATATTATCAGTGCTGCGGAGCATAAAGATGTAATTGTTTTGCAGGATATTTTAAGACCTGCAAATTTTGTACCTGAGAAAAAGCATATTGGTGAATTGCTAAAAGAAATGCAGCGCAAACGCATTCACTTAGTCGTTGTAGTAAATGAGCATGGCGGAGTTGAAGGTCTTGCTACACTTGAAGATATAATAGAAGAAATTGTCGGCGAAATTGAGGATGAATACGATGTTGAAAACTCAGGTGTAGAAGTAGGAAAGAAAGGTGTTTATCTTGTTAACCCGAATATTTCCATCGAAGAATTTAACCAAAAATTTAATGCTGATATACCTGTTGATGAAGATGAGTATCAAACTTTGAGCGGATTCTTACAGCAGGTAACAGGACATATTCCGGAAATTTATGAAAGAATAGATTATAAAGGTATTTCTATGACTATAATGAAAAAAGCCGGTAATAAATTATTACAAATTAAAATTCAAAAGTTAGGAGCAGTATAATAAGTGAATGCATTTATTGAAAAAATTTTATCGTTCTTCGATTCCTTAGGTGAGTATTATAAAATGATGTTTGGGGTCTTCTTAAATTTAAGAAGAGTATTTTTAGATAGAAAACTTATACTCGACCAGATGGTGCACGTCGGTGTTAACTCGCTTGTTCTTATGTCCATCATTGGTATTTTTACAGGTGCCGTATCATGCTTTCAGGCAGCTTATCAGATTAAAGGTTTAATCCCATTAAGCTATCTTGGCTCGGCAACTTCAAAAGCAATTATTGTTGAGCTTGGTCCCGTGCTTGCTGCATTAGTTTTAGCAGGAAGAATCGGTGCATCTATTTCTGCTGAGTTAGGCACAATGAAAGTTACAGAGCAGATTGATGCGCTTGAAGCGATGGCTATAAATCCCGTAAGATATTTAGCAGCACCCAGAGTTATTGCTGTAACGTTAATGCTTCCTGTACTTGTTATCTATGCAAGCGCGATTGCTATTCTTGGTTCATATCTTGTTGCTACACTATTTCTTGATGTTTCTCCAGCAGCATTTCTGAACGGATTTCAGAATGAATTGCAATATAAAGATGTTTATACTTCTGTAATAAAATCTTTATTCTTTGGTATAACAATTTCTTCTATTGGTGTGTTTATAGGTTTTCAAACTGAAGGCGGCGCCGAGGGTGTAGGTAATACGACCATACGTTCATTCGTGATTTGCGCAGCTATGATTCTTATCATGGATTATGTCCTTTGGAATTTCTTATTGGGAGCCGGTTAATTGAGATTAGTAATAAAAAATATTTTCATTAATTCCCCGCTTGATAAGATAAAAAAGAAAACTGATTTAGTTATTAATAATGGTGTCTTTGAAAAAATTGGCACGGTAGATTCAAGTAGGTATAATGTTGTTTTTGATTTTGATGGATTAACATGCGTACCGGGATTTTTTGATATGCACGTTCATTTTCGCGAACCAGGTCAGACTCATAAAGAAGATATGCATACTGGTTCAGAGAGCGCGATGAACGGGGGATTTACAGGCGTAATGATTATGCCGAATACAAATCCACCGTTGGATAATCCTAAGCTTGTAAAAGAACTCTTAAAGAAAAATTCAAAATCTTTATTAGATATAAATATCTCTGCATGTGTTACCAAAAAGAGAGAAGGTAAAGAGCTAAATAATTTAGCTGCGCTTAAAAAAGCGGGAGCAGTATCATTTACTGATGACGGTAGCCCGGTTTACAATCCTTATCTTTTAAGAAAAGCTTTGGAAGAATCAGGGAGACTAAAATCAGTGATTGTTCAGCATGCTGAAGATATGGATTTATCCAATCACGGTGTAATGAACGAAGGCGTTATTTCAAAGAAATTAAAAGTAAAAGGTATTCCTGAAATAAGTGAAACGATGATTGTTGAGCGCGATATTCTTATTACTGAATTTGTAAAGAACGGACATTATCACATACAGCATATTTCATGCGAAAGAAGTATTGATATGCTGAGAGATGCCAAAAAGAAAAAAGTGAAAGTATCAGGTGAAGCTTGTCCGCATCATTTTATATTGGATGAAACAGCTTTGCTGAAACATGGTACAAATGCAAAGATGAATCCGCCTCTTCGTACTAAAAAAGATGTAGATGGAATTATTAAAGGAATCAAAGACGGAACGATAGATATACTATGTACTGACCATGCACCGCATACAAAAGAAGAAAAAGCAAAGGGATTGGATAAGGCTCCGTTTGGAATTACAGGACTTGAAACTGCGATAGGCCTAAGTTACACTTTTTTAGTCAAGAAGAAAATAATTTCATTTGAAAAAATGATTGAGCTGATGTCAATTAATCCGAGAAAAATTTTAAACATTAAGCAACCAAGAATAAAAACAGGGGAGAAGGCTAACCTTACTTTCCTAGATACAAATGCGAAATGGAAAGTTGATGCTAGTAAGTTTAAATCCAAATCAAGTAATACACCTTTCATAGGATATGATTTGCAATGCAAGCCCGTTGCTGTAATAAATAATTCAAAAATATATTTTTCAGATTTATAAATTCATACAATGATAGAGTTATCAATAAAAGATTCAGATAAAAAATTAAGAGTTAACAATGTTTTTTGCATAGGGAAAAACTACGTTGACCATATTCATGAATTTGCAAATCCTGAAATTCCTAAAGAGCCGGTAGTTTTTATGAAGCCAAATACTTCTATTATTAGTAATAATGGAAAAGTAGGTGTTCCGGAACTCGGTGGCAAGAAAATATCAAATGATTTACAAAATGAAGTTGAAGTAATAATTATCATAGGTAAAGATACACATAAGGTCAGTAAGGAAAATGCTTACGAACACATTTCGGGTTATGCAATTGGCTTAGATTTAACTCTAAGAGATATTCAGGCTTACGAAAAGTCTAAAGGGCTTCCGTGGACAACTGCAAAAGGATTTTATTCTTCATGCGCTGTATCTGATATAATTTCAAAAGACAAGATTGAAAATCCTTTGGATATAAATTTTACATTGGAAAAGAACGGTGAAAAAATTCAAACAGGAAATACTTCATTAATGATTTTTAATATACCAACAATTATAAATTATCTTTCGCATATTTTTAAGCTTGTTGAAGGTGATATAATTTTTACGGGAACGCCGAGCGGAATTTCAACTTTGCATTCCGGTGATAAATTAAAAGCTAACTTAGAAAATTTACTGGAACTAAACATTGAAGTCGAATAGTTAAGATTAAGCAGAATGACTAAAATAATTTCAATATGTATTCCTAAAGGAGGAGTTGGTAAAACCACTACAGCGGTAAACCTTGCTGCCTCACTTGCATTGGCGGAAAAGAGAACGCTTCTGATTGACGTCGATCCCTTCGGAGGCTCTGCAATTGCTTTAGGATACACACCTGAAAATATTAAAGGCGGCTTGTTTGAAATTTTTAATTTTTCAAGATCTTTAAAAAGTGTTATCCATAAAACTGATATCGCTTACTTAGATTTTGTGCCTTCGAATATTTACACTATTCAGATGTATGAGAAGTTCAATGCTAACTCAGATAGTAATAAAGTTTTATTGAAAAATTCATTGCGCGAAGTTGCTGCTAACTATGACTATATAATTTTTGATTGTCCTCCTGTGTTAAAAGGAATTACAAACAGCGCTTTGATTGCATCTAACTCAGTACTTATGCCTGTGAAGTGCGCGCACTTTTCATTGGACTCTGTTGATAGAATGTTCAGCTTCGTTACTTGGTTTAGAGAAGTTTCAAATCCTCATCTTAATATTGAAGGAATTGTACTAACGATGTACGAAAAAGATTCCAAGGTTACAAAAATTTCTGAACGTGAATTAAAATTAAAGTATAAAAATTATTTATTGAATACTGTTATTCCGAACTCTACTTTGCTAAACGAATCTACTTTTTATGGCAAGCCTTTATGTTTATATAAATTAAAATCAGAAGGCGCGGAAGCATACCTTGAGCTCGCTTATGAAATTATTACAAAGAACAAACAAACCACCGAAAGTTAATACATATATAATTAATGAAAGAATTTTTACCTAAATACAATTTTAACGAAGCCGAATCCAAGTGGCAAAAAGTATGGGAAGATAATAAACTATATGAAGCCAAAGTTGATACAACGAAACCAAAGTATTCTGTTGTAATCCCTCCGCCGAATATCACGGGTATTCTCCACATGGGGCATATGCTCAATAATACTATACAGGATATCTTTTGCAGACTGAAAAGAATGCAAGGATATGAAGTATGCTGGGTGCCGGGTATTGACCATGCCGGGATTTCAACGCAGCACGTTCTTGAAAGAGAACTGCATTCACAGGGTAAAACCAAGGGTGATATTGGCCGCGAAGCTTTTGTTAAAATGGGATGGGAGTGGAAAGAAAAATATGGAACTATCATACTTAGGCAGCTAAGAAAACTTGGTGTATCTGTTGACTGGTCTAAAGAAAGATTTACTCTCGATGAAGGTCTTAATAAAGCAGTGCGTGAAGTATTCGTTGACCTGTATAAAAAAGGTTTGATATACAAAGGTATGCGTATAGTTAACTGGGACCCTAAGGCACAGACTGCTGTAAGCGATGATGAAATGGAATACAAAGAGAAAAGAGATAAGCTGTACTTCATAAAATATCAGGTTAAAGGATTAGACAAATTTGTTATAGTCGCAACTACGCGACCCGAGACTATGTTCGGCGATACTGCTGTTGCAGTAAATCCCGATGACGAAAGATACAAAAGCTTCGGTGATGTAAACCTAATTCTTCCACTGGCAAATAAGGAAATTCCTCTTATAAGGGATTCATACGTTGATAAAGAATTCGGTACCGGCGCTTTGAAAGTTACTCCTGCCCATGACGTAAACGATTTTGAAATAGGGAAGAGACATAACCTTGAAGCTATCAATGTACTGAACAAGAACTCTACTCTTAACGAGTACGGACTCGAATTCGCAGGCATGGATATCTTTGTTGCCCGTAAGAAAGTTGTTGCTAAGCTTGAAGAGCTTGGGCTCATCGAAAAAATCGAAGAGATAACTCATAATGTTAACTATGCTGAAAAATCAGGCGCTGTTATAGAGCCGTTTCTTTCTGAGCAGTGGTTTGTATCAATGAAACCTCTTGCCGAGCCTGCGCTTAAAGTTGTGAACGATGGTCAAATCAAGTTTCATCCTCAGCGCTGGGTGAAGACATACAATCACTGGATGGGTAACGTTCGTGACTGGTGTATCTCGCGTCAGCTATGGTGGGGACATCAAATCCCGATCTGGTATCACAATGATACAGGTGAAATCTATTGCGAGGTCAATCCTCCTGCTGATATTGAAAACTGGAAACAGGACCCTGACGTTCTCGATACATGGTTCTCTTCATGGCTTTGGCCGTTCTCGGTTTTCGGATGGGAGAACAATGCCGCTAAAGATAAAGCCAACGAACAGCTTCAATACTTTTACTCAACTGACTTCCTTGCAACTGCTGCCGATATCATTTTTCTATGGGTAGCAAGAATGATTATGGCAGGGCTTGAGTACATGGGAGAGATTCCCTTTAAAGATGTTTACTTCAATGCGCTTATCCGTGATGGGCAGGGAAGAAAGATGTCGAAGACTCTCGGCAACTCACCTGACCCGCTTGATGTTATCGATAAATACGGAGCTGATGCTATGCGCTTTACGCTTGTATACCTCGCTCCGCTTGGTAATGATGTTCTATACGATGAAGCAAGTACTGAAATTGGGCGTAACTTCATAACCAAGCTATGGAATGCCGGCAGATTTATTGCCCTTAATAATGAGAAATATAATGAGAAATCTGAAAACGAACCTATTAGTAAGGAGAAATCTGCTTACGATGTTGACATCATTGATGAATGGATTAACAGCCGCCTTAACTCTTCGCTAAAAGCGATTAACGAAAATCTTGATGCGTTCAGACTTAACGATTACTCCAAGCAGATTTACAATTTTGTATGGAGTGATTTTTGTGATTGGTACATCGAGCTTATAAAAATTAAAGCTACTCTTAAACCTGAAAACGCAAAGCAAATTTTTGCAAATGCGCAGGCAAATTATTTAGCGATTTTAAAAATCCTTCATCCGATTACTCCCGGAGTTACAGAGGAGCTTTGGCATATCTTTAAAGATATTGATGAAGCTAACAGCATTTCGTTTGAATCCTTCCCCGCGATTGATGAAAGCAAAATCAATCTTAAGATTGAAAATGAATTCGGGTCATTACAGGAGCTTGTTACAGGAATAAGAAATCTCAGAGGAGAAAACAATATTCCTAACTCAAAGAAGTGCACCGTTTATATCAATAAGATTAACGATTCTATTACTGAGCTAAGCAGCGATATATTGAATTATATAAAGAGCTTATGCAATCTTGATGAACTGAATTCCGCTGTAAAGCCGGAAGGAAACTATGCATCTAAAATTCTTCCCGACTATGAAGTTTATCTTTCATTGGAAGGACTCGTAGATAAAGCCAAGCAGAAAGAAAAACTTGAAAAAGAACTTGAGAACCTTACGAAGTTTCTCAATACGTTGGATAAGAAATTATCCAACGAAGGATTTCTTGCTAAGGCCGCTCCGCAGGTAATTGAAGTTGAAAAAGAAAAACAAAATAACGCTAAAGTACAGATAGAGAAAATAAAAGAAGCGCTGGAAGTTTTATGATTTATTCTAAGATTACATTTAAATATTTTGTAATCTTATTGCTTAACTTAATACTTTTAGGACTATTTACTTATTTCTGTTCAATTGAATTATATGTCTATATGGCATTAATTTTTGTTTTCTATACTATATTTCTTTTTCCTCTGATTTTTTTACCTATCAGTTATTTTGCTACAAAAAATTTATACTTTTCTATTA
>JBBRQV010000026.1:0-27096 GCA_038225955.1 Ignavibacteria bacterium
CGTACCATACATTACTTCTATTCTGCTGACGTTATCATCTGATTGAATGAATCTTACTTTTGTATTCGGCTCAATGCTAACGTCTCCGACGTTTGCAATTTTTAGAACTACCGAGGAAATAGAATCCGTTTGAATCCAGTCACCGACATTTACCTTATCCGATTTCACTCCATTTACAAATGCGTCACCTTTAAGGTTAACTAATTTCCAGTTAGACATTTCTTCCACTGAAAAAACTCCCTTACGTGAAGTGTTCATCAAAGCAACTGAAACGATAAGCAAAATAACTGCCGCGGATGCAAACCAATACCAGTTTCTTGATATGAAGCTTGTTTGCTTTAAAGCCGGACTTTCTTTTTTATCCTCGTTAAAATCTATTGTAAGAATGTTGTTTGAGAGAGGTGTTATTTTTATATCGTTACTCATTTTAACCTCTTTTTTATTTATCTTAGTTTCGATGTTTTCAAAAATTTGTTTCGGCGGAGTAATTTCTTTTTTTAAATTACGTACTCTATCTTTTAAAGTTATAAAAGCAGAATATTCAGAAGCGCACTCAGCGCATTCGTTTAAATGCTTTTGAACTAAATCTTTTCTTTCCTGATTTAATTCATTGCTGTAGAACTCATCAAAATATTCCTGAACATGAGAGTTGTTCATTTTCCTAATTCCTCCCTTAAAATTTTTCTTGCTTTATGTAAGTGAGCTTTTGAAGTCCCCTCTTCTATATTAAGCATTTGCGATATTTCCTTATGTTTGTAACCTTCAATTTCAAATAAAATAAAAACTAATTTTGCCTGAGGGGGAAGCTTTGCGATTGCTTTCTCCATATCAATAGAGAAGTCATCATTTGTGTATGCAAGCATAAATACGTTATTAGAGCTTTCACCTATTTTCTTTTCATAATTTTTATCACTGCGGAGCTTCATTAAAAAAGCGTTGATACAAATTCTGTGCAGCCACGAATAAAAAGCAGACTCGCCCTTAAAAGAACTAATGCTTTCCCAAACTTTTATAAAAACTTCCTGCGTAAGGTCATCGGCAATGTCCTGATTTCCGCATAGTCTTAAAGTTAATGCATATACACGACCGCTATATTTATCATAAAGTGATTTGAATGCATCCGCGCTGCCGGATTTGCACGCCTCAATTAACTGCTTTTCGAATTCTGTGTCGGAAATATTATTGATGGTATCTGCCAAGGATTGCAGCTTAAATTAAAATGCTGCATCACCGAGTTTATTAGTAAGATGCAGCATATTAGAAAAAGGTTTACTTAGAAATGAAAAATATATTTAATAAACGTAATTGGTATGCGTTTGTTGCAAAATATATTTTATTCTATAAAGGTATATTCCCGTGTTTCTTTTTCGGATTCGTATCTACTTTATTTTCGGCGATTTTGAAGTATTTTATAAGTTTTTTGCGGGTATCTTTCGGTTCAATTACATCGTCAACAAATCCTCTTTCAGCAGCAAGGTATGGATTTGCAAATTTTTCTGTGTATTCAGCAACTTTTTCATCCAAAGCTTTCACTTTATCTTCTGAAGCATCAATTTCTTTTTTGAAAATAATTTCTGCAGCGCCCTTTGCTCCCATCACTGCAATTTCTGCCGTAGGCCATGCAAGATTTATATCTCCACGGACGTGTTTTGAATTCATAACGTCATATGCACCACCGTATGCCTTACGAATAATTACTGTCAGTTTTGGAACCGTTGCTTCGCAGAATGCGTAAAGCAGTTTTGCGCCATGTCGAATAACACCTCGCCACTCCTGATCAGTTCCGGGTAAAAATCCGGGAACATCTTCCAGTGTAAGAAGCGGAATATTGAAAGCATCACAAAAGCGAACGAATCGCGCGCCTTTAATAGAAGAGTTCAAACACAAAACCCCTGCAAGTACAAGCGGCTGATTTGCAATGATACCAATCGAGCGTCCCCCGATTCGCGCAAAGCCGACAATAATATTTTCTGCGTACTCTTTATGAACTTCAAAGAAACTTCCTTCATCAATAATTTTTTCAATAAGCTCTTTCATATCGTAAGGTTTATTCACATTATCGGGCAGAAAAGTATTCAGCTCGGGAATTTCATTATCCATCGGTCCATCATATTCGTATACAGGAGCGTTATCGATATTGTTAGATGGAATGTAAGACATAAGCATACGGATATTCTGAAAACACTCAACTTCATTTTCACAGGTGAAATGGCTTACGCCTGATTTCACTGCATGTGTATGCGCGCCGCCAAGCTCATCTGATGTAACAATTTCATTGGTAACAGTCTTCACAACGTTCGGTCCAGTAACAAACATATAGGAAATTTTATCTACCATAAAAATAAAATCAGTAATAGCAGGCGAATAAACTGCGCCTCCTGCGCAAGGGCCGACGATGGCTGAGATTTGCGGAACAACTCCGCTTGCTAGTGTATTTCTTAAAAATATATCTGCATACCCGCCGAGTGAATTAACACCTTCCTGAATACGCGCGCCGCCACTATCGTTAATGCCGATTACCGGCACACCCATTTTCATAGCGAAGTCCATTATTTTACAAATTTTCTTAGCATAAAATTCTGAGAGTGAACCACCGAGAATCGTAAAATCCTGTGAGAATACACAGACCAACCTGCCGTCAATAGTTCCTGTTCCGGTTATAACTCCGTCTGTATAAAATCTTTGCTCCTGAAGATCGAAATCGTATGACTGATGTTTTACGAATAAATCTGTTTCTTCAAATGAATTTTTATCTAATAAAAGGTCAATGCGTTCACGCGCAGTTAGCTTGCCGCGCTTGTGCTGTTGGTCAATTCTTGCCTGACCTCCGCCAAGCATTGCTTCTGCTCTCTTCTTTTTTAAGTCGTCTATTTTTTGTTGGTTATCCATTGGTTTTAAATTGAGAATTGTAAGAATTACATGAACTACAAACTACACACGTTTTATATCTGCGCCGATTGATTTGAATTTCAAATCAATATCTTCATAGCCTCTATCTATATAAATCGCTCCGTTAATAATTGATTCGCCTTTAGCGATAATACCTGCAACGAGGTATGAAAATCCTGCGCGTAAATCGGGAATATTTATTTCCGCTCCGTGCAATGGAGTAGGTCCTTTTATCACCGCACTGTGAAGATAATTTGATGTTGCAAATCTGCAGGGAGTACCGCCGAGACATTGATTATATAATTCAATATCGGCTCCCATTTTTTTCAGTTCTGATACATATCCAAAACGCTGCTCGTAAACTGTTTCATGCACGATTGAAATTCCGTTTGCCTGAGTCATAAGAATCACAAAAGGCTGCTGCCAGTCAGTCATAAATCCGGGGTGAACGTTTGTTTCAAGTGCGATAGATTTAAACGGACCATCATAATAAAATCTGATGCCGTTATTTTTAATTTCAAACTTTCCGCCAATTCGGCGAACATTATTTAAAAACGTAATAAGGTCTTCCTGTATTGCATTCTCAATAAAAATATCTCCTTTAGAAGCCAGACCTGCCGATGCAAATGAAGCAACCTGATTTCTATCCGGGATAACATTATGCTCTGCGCCTTCAAGTCTGTCAACACCTTCAATAGTAATTTTTCTATCGGTGCTGATTTCAATAATCGCTCCCATCTTCTGAAGAAGTTTTATGAGGTCAATTATTTCCGGCTCGACTGCTGCATTAGTTAAAATAGTTCTTCCCTTTGCAAGACAGCTTGCAAGAATTACATTCTCAGTTGCTCCAACACTGGGATATTCTAAATGAATGTTCGTTCCTTTTAATCCGTCTGTGCTCAGAATATAATAATCATTTTTTATATCTACTTTCGCTCCGAGTTTTTCAAGAGCGTCAATGTGAAAATTTACAGGACGCGCGCCGATTTTACATCCACCGGGAATTGGAATTTCCGCTTTACCCGTTCTGTTCAATAACGGACCTGCCATAAGAATAGAAATGCGTGTGAGATTTCCTAAATCTTCGGGAATAACTACTGTTGAAAATTTTTCTGTATGAGCGTGGAGTGTATCACCATCAATTGAAATTTTACTTCCAATGCTTTCGCATGTTGCTTTTGTAATCGTTAAGTCACTAATCTTATTAGGCGAGTTATAAAAAACCGAAGGCTTATCGGATAGCATCGATGCTACAAGCAATTTTGTAGCTGCATTTTTGGAACCGCTTACTTTTATATTACCGTGCAGAGGGTTCCCGCCCTGTACAATAAATTTTGAATTCGAATCTGACATATATACAAAATTACGGATTTTTATGGTGGGAATTAAGCTAAAAAGAGAGGTATTATTTGTCAAAATTTATGCGTTACGGAACTTTAGTTCTGAAATGAGAATAAAAAGAAAGACCTAATCCCGCTATAGCTGGATCAGGTCTGATATAAAAAAATTTATTAAGGCTGGACTTTCTAATCTTTAAAGAATCCCATATCGCCGAATTTCTTCACGCGATTATCGAGCAGTTTATCTTTTTTGATTTTCATTACCTGTTCAAGTTCTTCCTTCAAAGCTGCTTTTAATAACTGCGCGGCGTGGCTATGGTCGCGATGCGCGCCGCCTTCCGGCTCTTCAATAATTCTATCAATGATTTTTAGCTCAAGCATATCACCTGATGTAAGCTTTAGCGATTCCGCTGCTTGCTCTTTATAATCCCAGCTGCGCCATAAAATTTGCGAGCATGATTCAGGAGAAATAACCGAGTACCAGCAATACTGAAGCATAAGAATTCTATCGCCAACACCCATACCAAGCGCGCCACCTGATGCGCCTTCACCTATGATAACTACTATAATCGGCACCTGCAGTTTTGCCATTTCAAAAATATTTCTTGCAATAGCTTCTGCCTGTCCGCGTTCCTCGGCTTCTATTCCGGGAAACGCGCCGGGAGTATCGATTAAAGTAATAACCGGTTTATTAAATTTTTCCGCAAGCTTCATTAAGCGTAAAGCTTTTCTGTAGCCTTCAGGATTCGGCATTCCGAAATTTCTATATATATTAGATTTTGTATCGCGTCCTTTTTGCTGACCGATTATCATAACAGTCTGGTCATCGATAGATGCAAATCCTCCTACTACAGCATTATCATCGCCGAAATTTCTGTCACCGTGAAGTTCAATAAAATTATCCGTCATTAAATAAATATAGTCTAAAGTATAAGGACGTTCAGAATGTCGGGCAAGCTGAACAATCTGCCATGGAGTAAGAGAGCTGAATATTTTTTTGCGGGCCTCTTTCAATCTTATTTCAAGCTTGCTTATCTCGATTGATAGGTCAAGCGTATCCGACATTTTACGTAATTCATCTATCTTCTGTTCCATTTCAACAATGGGACGCTCAAACTCAAGCATATTATTTAAAGCCATAATATAAAATTAAATTTAACTTACTTTTTTAAAAATGAAAAAAATGTTTTTAAAAGTATCTCAACATCAAGCGAAAGCGATTGATTTTTCGCGTAAAATAAATTATAACTCATAAGCTCTTCACCGGAAATATTTTCGTAATAATTAAGCTGTACTAAACCCGTTAATCCTTTTTTTCCTATGAAATCTTTTGTCTCATAATTCATCCAAATGGGATTCCCAACAAAAGAATACTCACCTGTAAGAACCTTTGGTAGAAGCAATAATTTTGAAACGTATTTTGAAAGCTTTGCTTTAAAAACATTTTTCATTACTAATAACACAGGATAAACGGTCAATAAAAGAACACACGAAACAAAAAAATCGAATAACCTTTTCAAAAATATATTCAATTTATTGTTAATATTATATTCAATTTCTATTAAAGCAAGATTATCGAGCGCATTTAAGTTCAGTTTTGAGAGTATAAGTTCCTTATCCGACGGAATAATTTTAAATCTTACGTTCCTGTCTCTGAAAGACCACATCAAATTTAAAATTTCGAGATTAGAAAATTTTGTTCCGGAGAAAATAACTTCATTAATATTTTTCAACTGAATTATTTCCTGCAGTTCATCTATAGTATCCTTCTCAAGCAAATCAGAATAGTAAGTTACATTATACTTTGAAATCAGGTTGTCTTCTACGTCAGATTTTAACTTTGCATCAGATACAATTAAAAGATTTACTTTTGATAGAAGAATATTTTTGGATTTAAAAAATCCCACCGCTTTACCTATCACTCTCCATGATAAAAGCGCAGCAATGCCAAGAATGGTAGAGGTAAGAATTACTTCCCGTGAGAAAGCATACTCTTTGAAGAAGTAAGTAATGGATGAGTTAACAAAAAAGCCTATGATAACAGCATAGAAAGTTTTTTTAAAGGAAAAAATATTTTTCTTTGTATAAATTCCCTGTATCGTGAGAAGAAAAAGCCAGATGAGAACGTAAATGGAAATTATAAAGAAGTACTGCTTATTCGGGAAGATATTAAATCTTAGCTTTACAGAAAGTATTGCTGTTGCAAATAAAAGCGCTGCATCAATAACAGGATATGCAAGAAAAGATAGAATTCTAGTGAAATAAGAAATTCCTGACCTGTAGAAAATTCCCAGTCTTAAAATTCCCGAAAGAATTCTTGAGTAACCTGTGAAATTTTTTCTTACAAAGATATTCATCGCCCCGTAAAAATTATTTACATAGGAGAGATTCGTTTTTTTTGTACTTTCTCCTTTGAAATGAATTGTAGTAACTTCAGGATAATAAAATATTTTGTATCCTGCTTTTTTAATTCTGTAGCATAAATCTAAATCCTCGCCGTACATAAAATAATCTTCATCAAAGTAACCGACTTTATCTAATACAACTTTGGGTATAAACATAAATGCTCCACAGATTGCATCCACTTCATAAGTTTTATCGTCGTCTAAATATGTGAGATTATATTTTCCAAATGCTTTGCTTTTAGGAAATAACTTTGATAACCCCAGCATTCTTGGAATGGCAACGGATGGCACGGGGAAACTTCTTCTGCAAGCTGAGTCAAGTTTTCCATTGGTAAGAATTAATTTTGATGTTACTGCTCCTGCGCCCGCGTTTTGATTTACGAAAGAAATCATTTTATCGAATGTAGATTCTTCGAGGACGGTATCGGGATTAAGAATCAGAATATATTTTCCTGTAACTTTTTTTAGAGCAATGTTGTTTGCCTTCGAGAAGCCAATATTTTTTTCGTTCTCAATTACAATGGCATCGGAATATTTTTTTCTGATTAGCTCAGCGCTTTTATCGATGGAGTTGTTATCAACAACAAAGACTTCTACAATATATTTACTGCCGGCAGCTTTGTATATAGATGAGACACAATTATCCAGTAAATCTCTAACATTGTAGTTTACTATGATGATTGAAATATCCATTGGAAGTTATTGTGTGGATTAAAGTTTACCGAATATGGAACGAATTTTTAATTTCCATACCATAAAATATGCTTCGTAAACAACTTTACTATCCATTTTTGAAGAGCCTGCTCTTCTATCAATAAATATAATCGGTATCTCGGTAATTTTGAATTTTTTGAGTGTAAAACGAAACTTCATTTCTATCTGAAATGAGTATCCATTGGAACGGATATTATTCAAATCAATAGTAGCCAGTGAAGGGACGCGGTAGCACATAAACCCCGCAGTAGTATCTTTAACTTTTAATCCGGTAACTTTTCTTGTGTATATATTTGCAAGGTAACTTAGCACTAATCTTCGTATAGGCCAATTGATAACAGATACTCCGTTTACATATCTTGAACCTACAACTAAGTCATTTCCTTTTTCTATTTCTTCAATAAATTTTGGAAGATACTTTGGGTCATGGGAGAAATCTGCATCCATTTCAAATACGTAATCAAAATTATTTTTTATGGCATACTTGAAACCGAAGACGTAAGCAGTGCCCAGTCCTGATTTTTTTTCTCTCTTTAATATATAAACATTGTTACTGGGAAAATCTTCAACAAGCTTTGACGTTCCGTCAGGTGAGCTGTCATCAACGACTAAAACATTATACTCATAATTTTCATCCGTGAATTTAAGAACTTCAGGGATAATATTAAGAATATTTTCAGCCTCGTTATATGTCGGTATTATTACTAAGATTTTTTTCACAAAAAGCTTTAATGACCTTTCATTAATAATACAACAATGATTGTATTAATTATAATTTTAAAATCCAGTTTAAGTGACATATTTTCTATGTAGTAAAAATCATACTGCAACTTTGCCTTTACATCTTCCAGTGATGAATCGTATTTATGTTTTATTTGTGCCCAGCCCGTTATTCCCGGTTTCACAGAGAGTCTCTTATAGTAATAAGGAATTTCGCTTTTAAGTTTATCCACAAAAAAAGGACGCTCAGGCCGAGGGCCTACTATACTCATTTCATTCTTTAACACATTTATTACCTGAGGAATTTCATCAATATACATTTTTCTTAAAATTCTTCCTATGGCTGTAATTCTAGGGTCATCCTCACCTGACCATTCAGGACCATACTCTTCTGCATTCTCCACCATTGACCGGAACTTGTACATTGTAAATGTCTTTTCATTTCTTCCGACCCTTTCCTGTTTATAGAAGACCGTTCCTTTTGATGTAAGTTTAATCAAAATTATCGCAAGTACAAGAAGCGGTGAATAAATTAATAAAAGAAAAAGCGATATGGAAATATCAAACAAACGCTTGAAGAGCTTCGAGCCGGCAGGCATTATTTCCGGCATAACTTCAATCAAAGGCACACCATAAATTTGATTAGTGCGCGCCATTCCGCTGACAATTTCATACATATCCGGCATTATCATCAAGTGTACATCAGTGCCTGTGCAAAATTTTATGACGTCGACAAGTTTTTCTTTTTCACCGGGGTCTAGAGCAATTAAAATTTCAGAAATTACGTTTTGCTTAATTGCTTCGGAAACATTTTCAATAGAAGAAAGGAATTTTTTATCTTCATTTTTCTCAAGAGAAACATACCCGGAGATTTTATAACCAAGTTGTGGAAACTTTGAAACCATTTCAAAAAGATTCGTAGCTTTTTCTCCTTCCCCAACAATTAAAGCGTTTCTAAGGCCAATTCCTTTTTGCAAAAGATTTCTTTGAAATCCTCTAATGATAATCCTTCCACCCCCAACGAATAGAATTGTCAGAATCCAGTAAATCAAAATAAGGAATCTTGATATTATAGGTGCATTGTTTATTGTGTCATCAATAAATATGAGAAAGAACAAAATAAAACATCCTATTGAAACGGATTTTACAACTGATGCAAATTCATCAAAACGCGACCTTACAAACCAATACTGGTACAGGCCTGTAAACGAAAAAATTATTAGCCAATAAATATAGATAACACTAAGCGGAACCAAGAAATCTACAGGGTTTGCATAAGGAATCCATCCGGTCTCAACTCTTACATAGTAATAAGCAATCCATGAAAGATTAATAAAAATAAAATCTGAAAAAAAAAGAAATATTTTCTCTAAAGTTTTAGACAATCAGTTGCGTTTAATCATTAATAAAATATAAAATTTTTAAACACAATTTCATTCATAAAGTATCAGAGATTGTCAAATATTTTTTTTAGCTCAGATTTCCTTTTCTGGTATGAAAACTTTGTTTTAATTCTTTCTGCGCCATTCCTGCTCATTTGCGAGTATAACTGTTCATCTGTAATAAGCTTGATAATTCCTTGAGCTATTTCTTCTGGACTGTTCGGTCTAACATAAATTGCTTCCTCACCCGCTACTTCTGGAACTGCACCTGCTTTACTTGTTACAACAGGTGTTCCACAAGCCATACTTTCAGCAATTGCCATTCCGAATCCTTCAAAATCACTAGGCTGCACATAAACTTTAGCTCTATGATAAAGATTAATTTTTTCTTCATCTGAGACCCTTCCAACAAATTGAACACTATTTTTTAATCCCAAATCTTGTACTAACTTTTCAATGTCAGGATAACCGTTATCATCAGTATTTCCTGCTATGAATAATTTATACTCGGGAAACTTTGATATAAATATTTTGAATGCCTGAATTATTTCTACAACTTTCTTTCTCTCGATGTTTACTTTTGTAAGCTGCGTAAGCGTTAAAATAATATTCTCTCTCTTATCAGCTTTAATATAAGAATATTTTTCTCCATCTATACAGTGATATAATAACTTTGGGTTCGATGCTTTTAAGCTACAAATATCATCGTATTCAATTTTTGCCGTTGCAAGCTGCATCTGTGAATTTCTAAGGCAATATCTTATAAAAAAACGAATATGAATCGGACGTTGAAAATACCCCTGAGTAGAAGGGTCTAAATAATGTAGATTCCCTATCGTAATATTTTTTTTGCCCCAGAGTTTACATTTTATTAATGGCGCAATTCCTGAAGTCCACCACCATATATAGTATAAATCGCAATCCTTAGGAAGTTTTGATGAATCAAAACAAAATATGACCTCATATCCAAGCTCTCTGAATATTTTAACATCGTTCGAATAATAATCAAATAACTCAAATGGTTTCTCACTTTTCCCGCGTGCATAAAAACATATTTTTTTTATCTGATCTGATGTCATTATTAAATTCCGACTTTTTTATAAAGAATATCCATTTGAAGTATTTTCATATTCTCTGATTGAAATATTCCTACAGGCGCAACAAGTTCAAAGCCAAGCTCTTTTACATAAGAATTCATTTCATCAAACAATGGCTCGGAGTTATACATAGGTGTAAATGATGTTTCAAACAATAAGTAATCTATATTTTTCATCGAGTTGACTCCCCCTGCTAAAACCTTTTTCTCGTAGCCCTGTACATCTAATTTTAATAATACAGGAGAATTAAAATTAATCTCGCTGCTTATATCATCTAATTTTTCAGATTTAATTTTAATTTTTTTCACAGTACCGGTTTCAGGGAATAAATCAGTCTGATTCTTATGGATTTCTAACGCTGAACTTGCAAGACTGTAATCGTTTTGAAAAAACTCAATCTCTCCTTTTACATCGCCTAACGCGTAATTAAATATTTTCACGTTTTTAATTGCCTTTGTATTACTCCTCAACGAATCTAATAAAGACGGAAGAGCTTCAAACGAGTAAATGTCCGCTTCACTATAAAGTTTTGAAGAAGCAATTGCAAACTGACCGTTATTAGCGCCAACATCGATAATAGTATTTAAGGCAGGAACATAATTTTTTACACTTAGCAAAATCTTTTCTGAAGCTAATGAAGCCCCGGGCTTAAAGATATCCTTTAAGAAACTTTTATCGAGCTTAACTATTTTTAGAATGTCAGTTAATTTTTCCAGTAATCCAAGCATTTTTAAATCAAAAATTTAAATTTATAACATCGTAATACTTTTTTACTGCAATATCTAAAGTAAAATTTTCTTCGAAATATTTTCGCGCATTTGAGCCAAGCTTTTTCTCAACTTCAACATCGTTTCTTACTTTCAAAATAGAATTGTAGAACTCGCCGGCATTATTTCCATCTATGATAAACCCACACTCTCCCTGTTTTATAATTCTCGCAACTTCTGATTTATTGGAGCACAACGCAACCACAGGAATTCCGGCAGCAAGCGTAGTATATAACTTACTTGGCATCAGAAGTCCTTCCAGATAACTCTCATAGGTAACTATAGAAACAGAGGGGGCGGTAAGTGAAAATGGAAGTTCTGATTTCAGCTGATACCGTAAGAAACGCACATTTGTAAGTTTAAAATTTTCTACCATCTTTTCCAACTTACTCTTTTTTACTCCATCTCCGATAAATAGAAAAATTATATCTTCTTCTTTTACAAGTTTCGCAGCTTCGATTACTACTTCAAGATCGTAAGAGGCGCCAATGTTCCCTGAGTATTGAATAATAAACTTTCCTGTCAAATTATTTTCAGTAATAAAAGTATTAATTGACTTATCCATTGGCTTAATAAACTCACCGTCTGCCCAATTATGAATTACAAAAATTTTATTATCTGTTAGTATGAAATAATTTTTCAACTTAGCTTCTACAACATTTTTCATAGCATCACTTAAAACAATTATTGAGGACGCATTTTCCGAAACTTTTCTATCAAAGTAAGTCCAAATTTTTATGAAGATACTTTTCTCGCCAATATAGTTCAGTTTGTGCGCCTTCTCAGGGAAAACATCATGTACTAAATATATATAATCTATCTTTTTTAGCTTCTTAATAAAATAACCGACAATGGGAAGAAAAGGAGGATTTGAAACAATTAATAAAGGTGTTTTTGATGAAGAAAAAAGCAGATGAAAAAAAATATTCAGGAAAAAAGTCATTGAGTTAAACAACTGACCCAATTTTGTATTTTTATTCAGCTTCGTTGTCCACAATCTTGTGATATCTACGTTTCGGAATTTTTCATTCTTTTTTGCTTCGATTTTGTAACTGTAAGAAGGGAGCGCAGTAAGCGCAGAAACTTCGAGTCCTTTTTCAGCTAAAGCAAATGCTAATTCACCTAATAGCTGCCCTGTACTGGCCACATCAGGATAAAAGTATTGCGTTAGTATGCGTATTCCCTTTTTGCTCAAAGTCTAAAATTCATAAAAACATATAATTTAGTGAATATTAGTGATAAAATTGAGACAAAAAGGGTGGACGAATTATTTAGTTTTTGAGCGAATGAACCCCAATTGATAACTTTAATTTGAGGGTAGTAATGGAACAAATGGCTTGATTATTTTTTCCATAAGATTATGCTTTTTGAGCGATGATTCGGGATTTAAGAAATGATTATTATCTACTAAAATATTGTTAATCTTTAAGCCATTTTCATTCAAAAAGCTAATCCAATTTTTTTACTTTTCATTTGATTCAAGGGCTGCATTATTTCAACAAGGTGGGCTTCTTCAGGTTTATAGCCAATTAGTGCCATAATATCCTTCTCATTTGGGACGAGAATGAAATATTTACAATTTTCCTTATCGACTCTGCACATTTATCTTACAGCTTTGCTCATATTAGGAACATGTTCTAAGGAACAGTTGCATGAAACATAATCAAAAAGGCCTGAATCAAATTTTAAATTTTCTGCATCTCCTACAAAAAATTAATTTTAGGAAATTTCTTAAGTGCCTTTTCAATTGCCACATCAGAAAAATCTGTTCCATAAACTTCAAGTCCTTTTGAGTTTGCATAACCGATGAAATTTCCATCCCCACATCCTATATCTAAAAATTTTTTACCTTCTCCTTCAATTTCGGTCAGCTTAAATATTCTTTCAAATCATTGAATCCAAAATTGCGCAACTATCTCTTTTGAGTCGTAAATAAACCCTTTCTATTTTTTCTTTATCACCGTAATATATTTTATTATAATACTGTTTAAGATTTTTATCCAACTCTTGTTGATTTTTTTTAAAACTTCTTAAATAAGTAATGCCAGATAATCAAAAATTATTTAAATAAATAGTTATAATTTATCTCTTTGACTAACATTCCTCAATTGTATAATTTAAAACATTATGCATAAAAACTTTTGAGAATTTATTTTTTAGAATTATGGGAACAAAAAAACTGTTAAAAAATTTATTAATAAAAACAAATTTTCAGGTAGTTACAAAAAGAATTTCTGAAAAGATTAATTTCAGTCAATATATAAAAATTAACGATCAGAAATTTTTAATTCCGATTGTAAAAAATATTGGTTATGATAATTTAATATTCGCGGACGGTAAATGGAAAATTGATTTTTTGCAAAAAATTTTTAAAGCGAAAAAGGGCGTGTTTGTAGATGTTGGAGCTAATGTAGGGCAAACGCTTCTTATTTTAAAATCTGTAGATGCTAAAATGAGATATATTGGTTTTGAGCCTAATCCTAATTGTGTTTTTTATATTAATTACTTAATCAAAAAAAATAAATTTACAGATTGCTCTATTATCCCTATAGGTATTTATAGTGAGACTAAAATAATGAATTTTGATATGGGAAACGAGGCTGACCAAGCAGGGGCTATGGTAGATAGTCTGATGTCAGGTGGAAAACCCAGGAATAGATTATATGTACCTGTCTTTAAATTTGATGAACTATTAGACTATGTGAATCTCAACCCTATTTCAGTATTGAAAATAGATGTTGAAGGAGCAGAACTAAATGTACTTTATGGTTTAATTAAAACTCTCCGGGAGCAAAAGATTTTTATTATCTGTGAAATATTATGGGCTCACCTTGAAGAGAAACTGGAAGAGACTGAACGAAGGAACACCAATATAAAGAAATTTTTAGACGAGTCAGATTATTTGATTTTTCAAATTATTAAATCTGCTGACAATAATTTTGTCGATTCGTTAAAAAAAATATCTAAACTGCAAAATCAGGTCTTCTCAGAGGAGAACAGAATATTGTGTGAATATTTAATTTTACATAAGGAGGAAGAATATATCATTAAAGATATGTTTACAGTAGTTAATTGATTTTTGAAAACATAATTTGAATTCATTTTTGGGAGATGATAGTGACTTCTTCGACGGTTCTATAAGTTTTCATACTTTACAATATTGCTGTTAATTTTTCTTTTAATAGACTATCAAGCAGTTCCACTCTTTTTTCCCATGAGTTATTGTAAGCCAATTCCTTGTAATACACCAAATTCGCATCAAATTCCCCTGCTAATGCTTTCGAAACATTATTAATGAACTCTTCCTGAGTTTCCGAATATCCGATTAAATTTGAAAACTCTTTCAAATCAGGAAGAGACGTAGTAACAACCGGTATTTCAGCCGATACATATTCTAAAAATTTGTAAGGGAATACTCCTTCTGTAAATCTATTTATCTTAAAAGGAATGATACCAACATTTAAAATCTTTAAATAAGCTGTGACCTCTTCAAACGGCATAAAGGGAATGTGAATAAAATTTTTATATGCGGAAAGTTTTTTGAATGATTCCTCACCTGTGTAGTGAATTTTTCCAATGAACAGGAAATTTACCTCGGTAAATTTTACAAGTAATTTCTCTATTAATTCAAAATCTATCCAATTTCTATAACTTCCAACATAACCTACAATTTTTTTATCTTTCTTAAAATTAATTTCTCTACTTTTACTAAAATTTATTTTGTCGAATGAATTTCCATTAGGAATATAAAATGAGTTTTTATTAAACTCTTTTGCCCGCTCAAGTAATTTTCTTGCAGTACATATAATAAAGTTACTCTTCATTAACATTTTTATATGATATTCTGAAACTAAAGGTATTAAATTCCCATCAAAATCATAATCGTAATTATCCAGATAATCATATATCAAAAAATCGTACTTTAAAATCTGAGTAGCGGGGTAAAGCTGAGGTATGTACAGCCATAAAATTCTGAAGCAAGATTTAAACCTTTTTTTTAAAAATCTCTCAAATTGAAACTTCATCATGTAATTGTCTATTACGGCAAAAGGTTTAAATTTTAACCATAGTAAATAGTGAAAAAGTATCAGCGGTGTGTATAGATAAACTTTTGGATAAATTTCTTTTGTTTTAAAGCCGCCGCGTAAGAGTTTTAATATTTTATTTTTAAATTGCGTAAATATGTGAACAAAAAGTGAGACAGGGAGTTGTACTATTACAATATCACTCCAGTCATTCATTTTTTTATAAATTTCCTCAACATACTCTTTTCTATGATAATCCTCCCAGTCAGAAGAGGTAAATATTAGGTGAACAATCTTATCTTCCATTAAAAAAATATTTTTGCATTTGCAGATAAATTTTTAAATTACTAATTAATATTTTAAACTCCTCTGAACCTGTTTTTTTCATCAATAATTTTAACGGGAGAATAAATACCCGTGAAAGAATTCTGATAATATTAATTATTCTTATAAAATTCCTTTTTACAAATCCTGAATGCTTATAAAGATAAATCATTTTACTTTTATTCATTTCCCTATTATAAACTTTATTTCCGCTCTCACCCTTTATACTGCTTTTTGTTCCGTGAATCAGCTTTATACCGGGTAATAAATAATTTTTGTGTCCAAAGTCATTTATCTTTTTTTGCAAATCTGTATCTTCGTAATAAAGGAAATAATCATCATCAAATCCGCCCGCCTTCAGAAATACATTTTTTTTCATAAACATAAATGCTCCTATTAACCAGTCAACCTGCAAAGCTTTATTGTTTTGAATCTTGCTTAATTTTTTCTCAATTAAATTATTAGTAGAGCCGAATAACTCAGAAATTTCCCACTCAAAATTCGGAAAGCTATTATAAGAATATTGAAATGAACCATCATCGTTAAGGAGTATACCTCCAATTGCGCCGGCATTTGAATTTTCCAGTATGAAATCTATTAGTGCTGGAAATGGATTATCTCTAAAAATTATATCAGGATTAACAAAAAGTAAATACTGAAACTTTGATTGCTCTGCTCCGACATTGCACGCCCTTCCAAATCCTGTATTTTCTTTAGTGAATATTTTTTTTACATGGGCACTATCAGCTATTTCATTTAGAATATGCAAATCACTTGAATTGTTATCAATTATAATTATTTCATATTCAAAATCAATATTCAATTTTAATAAAGATTGAATTGATTTAATAATGTGCTCTGCAGTATTAAAGTTTACATATATGAAAGAAATCCCCAAATGAAATAATTAATTATTTTTTATTACCTGCTCAATAACAGTTTCAATATTTTTTACGGCAACTTCATCGTTAAAAATTGAAAAGTAGGTTCGTAAACCATTTACTCTAATCCTATTATAAAGTTCTTCGCTATTTTTCAAAGATAGAATAATTTCTCCTAGCTTCTCATGGTCATCGGTGTTATAAATAAATCCATTTTCTTTGTTTTGGACAACTTCAGGTATAACTCCAACAGGTGTTGAAACTACTGGTTTCTCAAGAATGAAACCTTCCAATAAAACCAACGAAAAACCCTCTCGACTTGATGTTATCACTATACAGTCTGAATTTAAAATTTCCTGAATCGTTTCTGAATTAATTTTTTCTCCCAGGAAATAAACCGATTTCTTTACTTCCAATTCGTTAGTAATAGCAAGACAACGATTATAATAATTGTGATCTACAATTTTACCTATAAATATTACTTTTACATTATCAGTGAGTTTGAATTTTTTTAAAGCCTCCAGTAAAGTATGCTGCCCCTTTAAATTATAAAATGCTCCGATATTAATGATAACAAATGGCTGTTTTCCCGGGGTACTTTTTTTAACAAAATTTTCTTTAGCACTCACATATTTTTTTTCATCTATTGATGAATATATTCGCTCAACTAAACCGGGATTACATTTATAAGCAATTTTTTCTTTAAGGGATTCAGAAATAACAATTATTTTTTTTGCTGTTCTTGAATATATACCAAAGAGAAATTTCCGGATGAAAGCCGGTTCAATGCTTTCCTTAACGGATAAAATATATTTTATTCTGAAAAAAATTACCGGAATCAACTCTACAAAGCAAACCGAAGAATTTACATAACAAGCATCTATATTTTCTCTGTTTTTAAGAATAAAAATAAATATTTTCAGAAATTTTGGAATACTTATTAGAAAAAATCTTAAATATTCTTTGAGCGAATAGGCTTGAATTTGGAAAACACGAGATGGCACTAGAACATATTTATCACTAAGCTCAATATATAAATCCTTTAAAGGTCCATCAGGAATTATTAAATATATTTTATAAGTTTTTTTTAAGAGTAATATTAACCGGGTAAATTCCCCTTCAGCTCCGCCGGTTGAGGATGTGGAGTGCGTTACCAATAACAATGCCTTCATATAATTCGAATAAAAAACGAATATTTACTTAAAAGAATATTCTACAGTTTAAATTATTATTTTCTAATTAATTCCATTCTGATAAAATCAAAAATTTTATTAACATTTCGTGTTAAATTAAACTTCTCAAGTATTGTTTCATACCCCGCAATTTTTAGTTTTTCAAAAGAATATCTGTTTTCAAAAATATGAAGAATTTTATTTTTCATTTCTTTAAAATTTCCTGTTTCAAAAATAAATCCGTTTTCACCATCCTTAATAATTTCTTTCAATCCTCCTGCATCCGAAGATAAAGTTAAAGTTTTATTAAACATGGCCTCTAAAACCGTTAGATTAGTTGACTCTGAAAAAGAAGGGAGTAGATAAAGATCGAAATTTTTATAATAATCGTCAACATTTTTCCGGGAACCGATCAAACAACAATTATCGTTTATTTTATAGTGATTTATTTTTTCTTCAAGTTCTTTTCTCAAAATTCCGTCACCAACTATCATAAGTTTAAAGCTGCTATCATGTTTAACAAGTTCATAGAATTCATCTATGAGATATTCTAATCCTTTAGAATATGCTAATCTACCTACATAGCCAATAAGAAAATCTTCTTTTGCAATATTATATTCCTGACGAATGCTGTTATCAAAATCTTTATAGTTATCCCTTACCTCAACATTGATTCCATGATAAATTACTTCTATTTTTTTTGACGAAATTTTTCTTTGTTTGATCAGAAAATTTTTAGTATCAAAGCAAACCGCGATAAATCTGTCATAAAATTTAAAGGTAAAATTCTGCAAGTATTTTATTAAAAAGAAATATTTCCAGCCATTTTTTTTTATCGCTTCTTTTGTATATTTTTCTGTAAAGAAAACTCCATCAACTCCATGTATTGTGGCAATATATTTAGTATTACTAAAACTAAAGATTTTTGCCAATGAACAATAAAGATTCGCGGACTCCATAGAAGAATGGACTAACTCATATTTTTTAAGGAGTGAAGCTAAACCAGAAATTCTTTTTATGAAACTAAACTTAAAAATATCATAAAATAAATATTCGACATTATCAGGAATTAATTCTAGCAAAGATTCCTCTGCAACTTCTTTTAGAATAATAAGATTTATTTTAAAAGTATTTTTTTTTGCTAATTCTCCAATTACATCAAGCGTTAACTTCTCAGCTCCACCTATTGTAATACTGTCTATTACAAAACATACTAGCTTCATCTAAATAATTTACAATTTTCCTGAAAGAAATTTCTTTAACGCTAATTTATTGATATTATCTTTAAAACTTGCGCCATGCTTTTTAGCAACTTTGTAAATTTCTAAAGCCTGTTTTCTTACTGACCTTCTTGTTAAGGTAAATTTATGATCTCTATAATATGCAAGATTGAAATCAATAAAGCACGGAGTTGTTTCGCTAAGCATTTTTGCAAATAGATCGTAATCAAAAACAACTTTAAGATTTTCATCAATACCTTTCACTTTTTCAAACAATCTGCGTGAAAAGAATGTACATGGCTGGCGTAAATCCGGCGTTTCATGAATTAAATCTTTCAATTCTATCCGTTTTGTTGCTTCCTTTAAAATAATTTTTTTATTCTCATCAACAAAAGTTAAACTGCCAATAAGTAAATCAATTTTATTCTCTGAAAATTTTTTTTCTACTAAATCGAAAATATTTTTCTCGTAATAATCGTCAGCATTTAACCATGCAAAAATATCTCCGCGTGCTTTCATGAATCCTGCATTTATTGCATTTCCGGGACCCGTATCTTTTTGAGAATTAAATATGATATTTTTATATTTTCCGACAACTTCTTTAGTTTCATCAGTTGAACAACCGTCCATAATAATATGTTCATAATTCCCATAATTCTGTTCAGCTATAGAATTAATATTATCTTCTATATACTTTCCTTGGTTAAGCGAAGGAGTAACTATTGATATCATCAGACCGTTTTTCATATTGTAAGCTTTTTTAGCTTGTATAGTAGAAACTTTGTTTGATTAAAAAATAAGATCAAACATGTTAAAGATACTCCTGAAGTTACATACAGAAAATTAATTTTAAAAGTAAATAATAAAATTGATTGTACTATCAGGATACAGAGAAGAGTTATTATTTGTCTTCCGTATGTTTCTTTTAGAATGATTCTTATTTTTAGATCATATTTAGATTGTAAAATTTTCAAAATAAACCAAATATTAACAAAAGTTGCGATAACATAGCCAATTATTCCAAACTCATTTTTATATAGAAACAGAAAAACAAATAAAAAGAATAGCATAGAGAAAAAATTAATCATCTGAATGATAACTAAATGCTTACCATTATTATTTATTAATAGAACACTATATAAAGGGGAGCCAAAATTTATAATCGTAAAAGTTATACTAAGCAGACTGTATATTAAAAGCGAATCATAGCTTTTGAACCAGTAGAAAATTATACAACTAAATACAATATTCATTATTCCAAAAACGAACAAAGAATATGCGTTAGCTAATTTCGGAAAAACTAAAAAATCTGAATTTAGGTATTCATTGATTTTATTTGTTGAGCTGAATTCCGCAATTTTATTAATTAAATTTCGTTGTGAGGTAGCAATCAATCCATTTATAATGTTTACTATTTTGCGTGCATTTTCGTAATACGTAACTGAAGCAAACGAAATAAAATAGCCAAGCAAATATCTAACAATATACTCAATACTATTCCCAAAAATGTATGAGATTTGAACATTCAGGTTATGCTTTATATTACTTTTAAGAATTCCTTTATCAAACGTAGTTAAATCAATTTTAATTTTTATTTTAAAAATAATTAAGGATAGTAATAAAATTGTATGCAATAAATTAATAAAAATATTACTGTACAAAAGATAATCAATAGATAAGCTAAAACTGTAAATGAAAACTGCAATTAATAAATTTAAAGTTGCTAAAATAATGGCAATTTTCCCAAGTACAATATATTGATAATAACCCTCAAGAATTACTTTGAAAAATCCGTTAATGAATATGATAAAAAAATATATAACAATCTTAAGGAAAAAACCATTAATATTTGAGATGTTAGGTATGCTCTGAAATGAAATTCTATAATTAAGAAATAGCAGAGAACTAATTAATAAACCCATTCCCAGATATATTACCAAAAATGTCGAAACAAATCTGTTTATATATAAAAAATCGTTAATTATTTTTTTTTCAGATATTACTTTTATGGTAGAAATACCGATACCGAGATCTAAACTGTTTCCAAGAAGAAAAATAGAGATTGAGGTAAGATATACTCCAAATATTTCAGGGTTAAACGTTCTGTAAAATAAAGAGTATACTACAAAATTAATTGCTACTGAGATGATAAAAGTTAATGAATTCCAAGAAACTACTTTCCTATCACTAGTATTATCCATTTATCACAGCTTCTTTATTCAAAGGTATAAAAAAATAATTATGATATGCGTCGTCATGGTTTACAAAATCTATCAGCTCATTATCCATAAAAACTTTAGCTTTATATCCCTTTTCAATAACAAAACTAATAGTATCATTTGGATTATAATCAGAAATATTGCCCTTAAATATTTCTACAAAAAGATATGGGTGGTATTTGTCGATAGTCTTTTCCATTCCTAAGAGCGCTTTATGCTCAAGACCCTCAACATCAATTTTAATTAAATCAATTTTTGAAATATTAAGCGGCAATAGAAAGGAATCTAAATCATATACTAAGACTTTTTCTTTATCTACAATTTCTTTTCTTCCTGTATCAATCAAACTTGAATATGCATTATCATCAGCAATAAAAAAATCAGTCACACCAGAACTGTCGGATAAAGCAATTTTTAAAGGCACTATATTCTTCAATTTAAAAGTATTCTGAAGAAGTCTTTTATAAGTATCAAGAGCCGGCTCAAATGCAATAAGTAAACCGTTGACTGCTTTTTGCGCGAAATAGACAGAATGAAAACCAATATTTGCCCCAATATCAAGTATAACAGAATCTTTATTTAAGATACTTAAACATTCTTCGATTTCTTTCTTTTCAAATTCTCCATTTAAGACCAAACATTTACTTACATCAGAATCCAGTTTAAAATTAAAATTTATACTGCCTATTCTAAAGTTACCTGATCTTTTTATTTTTTGTAATAATCTGAAAAATAAATTTTGTTTTTCTTCAAAATTTATCTTCATATTAAATTTCACAGAAAAAAAATACAGTATTTTTATGTACAACTTATAAAAAGAAGAAATCATTTTGCTTATATGTTACTGTTTTGATTATTCGATTTAAACTCTACAAAGCTTATTCCTACAAAGATCAATAATAAATAAAACATAGGGAACTCAGGAAAAATCAATAGATCTTCTGCCATATTTTTAACGATTAATCCTATAAAAATTGAAAATCCGAGCAGCTGATAGTTTGAAAAACTATTATTAAAAAACTTAACTAATCCTTTAAATGTATACCTTAAACCAAGATAAATTAAAGGAATTGTTGAAATTAATCCAAATTGTAATATGGAATATAAGATAATATTGTGCGGTACATTATTCAAATCCGGAACATTTAAGGAAAGTTTTACATCTTCAAAAACTTTTGTTGTTGATACTATACCATAACCCCAAAATAATTTTTCCATAGAAGCTGTTAGCATAGTAATTGTTGTTGCCATAAGCCCCAATCTTCCAAAAACAGTTCCCGTTCCTTTTGAAACGAAGAACTCTGATAGTGAAAAGATTAAAGTGACAGGTAAAAACAAAAGGAAAAAAAATACAAATTTCTTAGATTTCTTATAAGTTATTATAAAAAGACTCAAAAAAACTGTAATAATCCCGAATCTGCTAAACGTAAAAAAAAGAGCGAACGAAGATAAGATTAAAATGATCCAATTTAATATTTTTGTGGATGATTGTTTTTTACCGAAAAGTATAAAATAATAAGTAACCGGAATTGAAAAATTATAAATAGATGAAGTAGCATTCGGATGTTTAAAAAAAGAAATTGCAGTTCCTTCATAACTATTAAAACTATTCAGGCCCGGAGAAAAAATAGTAAGAATACCAAATACAGCTGTAATAAGACCAAAATAATTTATAATATTAAGAAAAATATCAATTTTAGAGTGATTCTCAGTAAAAAATATTTTAGAAATTACCGGAATAGTTAATAAGCTTATAAAATATGCTCCATTTTTAAAAAATCCGTAAGGACTAAAAAAATCCTCACTATTATAAACCAAAATTGAAATTACTAATGCGAAACAATATAAGAATAAAAAAAATTTAGTACCTGATTTCAAATTTTTATAAAACTTTACAAAATTATTATCTAACAGGAAAAGTAAAGAAAAATTCACCCCGAATACAATAATAAATACATTATCTTTTAAATATTCATTATAAGGCAGAATTGAAAAACCTAGAAAAGTAAAAAAGACTATAGAATTAATTAATACAAAAGAAGGGCTATCAAAATAATCTATACCTATAAAAAAAAGGGAAAGCAAACTAAAGAATAACAATACTAATAGCGGAAGTTTATAGCTGAAATTAGAAGCATCATTTAAAAAAAAACTACTAAGTATTAGAAAAAACACTAATAGAGTTAGATAGTTTTTTTTAAAGTATGATATGAATATATTCATGCCCCAGGAAATTCATTTAATTGGGCGTAATAATCTTTTTTAAGCATAAAATATTTTTCTTTCAAAAAGAAAAAAAGATATGAGCAAATAAATGCAATTAAAGTAAAAGCTAAGATAACGTAAAGTCTTTTAGGTTTAGCTTTTTTATCAGGAATACTAGGATAATCTAAAATTAATAAAGAAGGAGTTTTATTGTTTTCCTCTATTTTAGCCTGTTCTAAAATCGGAGTAATAAAAGCCAGCATTTTATTTTGAATTTCAATATTTCTTGCAAGACGAATATACTCTATTACTTTTGCAGGACTTCCTTTTAGGCTAAGAGCATCATCTCCAAAATTTGAATTTTGAATGCCGGTCAATTGCTTCTTAAGTACTTCAATTTTATTCTGCTGTGCAATTATTTCAGGTTCATTAGGACTCAATATTTTTTTAAGTAAATCTAACTTAACTTCTTCAGTTTTAATATCAATCTCTAATTGAATCTGAGATTGAGTAACAGCTTTTACCAATATATCAGGAGCAATACCATATTTATTTTGATATACTTCCATAGCATCTTCCGCTTGCTTTAAATCTCCCCTTATAATCTCAGAGCGTTCCTGTATAAAAGTCCGGTGATTTTTGGCGTCTTGTATATTTAATTCTGTATTTATTTTATTGAGTTCCTCAATTAGAAACTGCACCATATCTTTTGCTTTAACTGCATCTTTATCAAAAATTCCTATCTCCATTGTTCCCGAAGGCTTATCCTTATCAATCAGAATTAATTCAGTTCGAAATAATTTTATAGCATCTTCCATTTTTTCAACCTTATAAGCCTCCTTTAAACCAAACTTATTAATAGTTTCCTCAACAGATCTTCTACTTAATAGAATACTTTCATATAAAGCCAATGCTTTTCCTGAAGCACCTCCTCCAAGCCCACCTGCCAAATCGCCTATATCTCCCAAATCAGGTAGACTTTGTGAAATTAAAGATGAAATACCACCCGAATTACTGGAAGATTTTAACTTTGCCTTGGATAAAAATATAGGATCCAATACAAATATTGAATATAAAAGTGATAGAACAAAAACTACCAACGTGAATATAATTATTAGTTTTCTATTGACTATAAATAATTTAATATATGTGAAATATGTTTTCTGTTCCAAGTATTGTGAAATTTATTTTGCTAGTTGTTTAAATATTAGTATATTTTATTTAGTCCCATTATTTACTAAAATGTAAGATGTTATTATCGTTCCCACAATACCAACAATAGTTCCGATTAAGGCCATAGTTTCAGAGAACTGTTTTCTTTGTTTCTTTGGCACATAAACAAAATCACCCGATTCAATCTTTGTCTGGTCGGGCTTATACCAGCCTCTGGAATTAAACTTTATTATTCTTGTATTATCTTCATCAGCTGAATTTCCGTAGCCTCCTGCCTGTTGAATATAGTATTCATAGTCTTTACTCTCAACAAATTTTACATAACCCTCATTATTTACATCTCCATAAACATAAACAATTTTTTTATCATCATTTATGTATATGATGTCATCATTTTCTAAAACTACATCTTGTGAAAGATCATTTTTTGTTAAAAGTTTTTCAAAATTAACAATAACTCGTCCTCGTCTTGATTTCAAATCTACATCAAAACTTGCTTTATCTTTATCGGTTTCTAAAATATCGTTTGCCCTTTGGTTTATAAATATTTCAGAAGAGTCTTTTGATAAATATTCTTTATCGTAACTTCTGAATAAAATACATAATGGTAAATACGCATTCTCTGTAACATCGCCTGCCATCTTAATAACTTCTCTTAGAGTAGTCGCTTTATAAGAAATAGGATAGTAACCCGGCCTGGAAACCTCTCCAAGAACTAAAACGGTTACCTTTTTTCTGAAATCGCCATTATATTTTACAAATAGTCTGTCAAAATTTTGAATCTTATAATCTTTGTCAGCTTCGTATGATAATTTAATAACATCGAAACCTTTATTGTTTTGGTAAGGCCTGTAAATTAATATACTATCTTTCTCAGCATAAGTATCAAACCCTCTTGCAAGTCCTATTACTGTTTCAAGATTGTCACCATCGGAATATTCATACCCACCTGCCAGCTGAACTGCACCGTTAACCGTAATAAAATTTTTATCAAGCTGATTCATAGGAATCTTTAGCAAATCTCCCTCTATAAAGGTAGGATTGTACTTTCCTTCACCTGTGATAAAATATTTGTACAAATCTACTTTTTGGACTGAACCATCTTTCCTTGTGAGCAGTACATTCCTCATAGATGTCTGAGTTTGAAAATATTCAGCTTGATTATGCGAGGTAGTGTAGGCTCTGGATAAATTTGTTGTATCATATAATACCCTAGCCATTAAATCACTTACTCTCATCACAGGGCTGACTTCATACGTCCCCTGAGAAAATCCGTTTACCTTTACTAAAAATGTTCTGGGCTGGGTAAGTGTAAAACTCACATCGCTGGAGTAATATCTTTTCTTTACTGCCTTTACAACTTTTTCCTTCGCGTCCTTTAAAGTCATGTTAGCAACTTGTATCTCACCCACGGTCGGGATCACAATTGTTCCTTCTAATGAAACGTATAACGGCACTTGCTGATTTACAAAACCATACAATCCCAAAGTGAATAAATCATTCGGACCTACAAAATATTCGTTAGCTTTAATTACACCTTCTACGGGTGTTGTTTTAGAGTGGACATTAGCATCAGAAATAGAACCGAATAGCTGAGGCGCATCGGCATTTATCTTTGTGTTCGGAGCTGTGGTTGTTGAAGATTTCCCTGTGTATTTATCGAGTGGATTTTCTTTCTGTGAATAGATGGAAGAAACGCTTAACAGCATTACAAGTAGAAACGAAATCTTTAATTTCAAAATCTAATAATATTTAATTCGAAAAATATAACCGATTAATTTCGGTGTTGAAAATGTATAAAGTCTAAATAAAATGCTCCGGTTCGTTTTAAAAAATAATTAGAGATTGAATTGTTTGATTGCCTTTGTTAAGATTTCAGTGGTTTCATCTTTACCGGTTGTTTCACAATAAAATCTCAGTAGTGGTTCTGTTCCCGAAGCGCGAACAATTAACCATCCCTTTTCAAACATAAATTTCGTTCCGTCTAAGCCATCGATTGCCATTATTTTCTCGCCTGCGATGCTATCGCCGACTTTCATTTCTTTGCATTTTGCAAGCGTTGCCTGCTTCTTTTCTTCTGTTGTTGTTACATCGTTCCTTCTATAATAATAAGAACCAAATTCGTCTTCAAGTTCTTTTTTTAGCTGTGAAATACTCTTGCCATAAGCAGCAAGCATTTCAAGATAAAGCATTCCGTTATATACACCGTCACGCTCAGGTAGATGTCCTTTTATTCCAATACCGCCGCTCTCTTCAGCGCCAATCATTACATCTTCGTTAATCATTAACTGAGATATGTGTTTAAAACCAATAGAGACTGTTTTCAGTTCAATTCCGTTTTTATCGCAGAATTTTTTTATTAAGTCACTCGTTGAAAATCCTCTTACAACTTCTCCGCGTAAACCTTTTTTCTCGTAAAGATATTTTAAAAGAAGAGCAAAAGTCTTTTGCGCATCTAAAAATGTTCCTGTCTCATCAATAATTGCAATTCTATCCGCATCACCGTCTGTTACAATACCAATATCGAATTTTCCTTCTTTTACTTTTGCACAAACTTCTCCTA
>JBBRQV010000027.1:0-26379 GCA_038225955.1 Ignavibacteria bacterium
GAGTTTTCAGATGTACCTGTTATAATTTTATCAGTCAGAAATTCAGAGAAGGATATTATAAATGCATTAGACTCCGGAGCAAACGATTACATTACAAAGCCATTTAATATAGGAGAGCTTCTTGCACGGATAAGGGCGAGTCTAAGATATTATCAACCTGAACAAACTTCTTCTATATTTATTAATGGAGAAATATCAGTAGATTTTTCAACGAGAACTGTGAAGAATAAAACTGAAATTGTGAAACTAACTACAACCGAGTTTTCCCTTCTCACTCTATTTATTCGTAATGCGGGGAAAGTATTAACTCACCAATACATACTAAAGGAAGTCTGGGGAAAGCCATTCTCTGATGAGACACAATATCTCCGTGTTTACATAGCTCAGCTCAGAAAAAAATTTGAAATTGACCCCACTAAACCAAAAATATTTATTACTGAATCGGGAGTTGGGTACAGGATGGTTTTGAGCGAGTAAGAAAAGTTTTCAATATAAATAAAAAACCCCTCAAGACGTGTGTCTGAGGGGTTTATCTTGAGCTGGCAGAGGGATTTGAACCCCCGGCCTGCTGATTACAAATCAGCTGCTCTACCAGCTGAGCTATGCCAGCACAATTTGAATGAATAACAAATATACGATTATCTCACAATACTTTCAATTACAAAATTTATTCTGCAATTTATTTTTCGTATAAATTTAAAACCTGTCCAATCATCACAGTATCCTTCTTCAAATCATTCCACTTTTTCAGGTTTTTCATCGAAATTCCTGTATCTTCTGAAATCGATGCAAGCGTATCGCCCTTCTTTACTTTATATGTTTTTTTCTTTGAGCCTGTAGTCTTATTCTTTGTTTCCTTAGTTGTCACTGGTTCCTTTACAACAAGTATCTGACCGGGAACAATTACATCATTATCTAATTCATTCCAATCTCTCAAGTCTTCTAAAGAAACTTTGTACTTCTTTGCAATTAAAGTAAGATATTCTCCTTCTTCAACCTTATGAGTTTTAGCTCCCTTTAGCTTAGCGTCGTCATTCTTCGAATCAATTTTTACATATGAGTAAATTTTTAATTTCTGTCCGATTAAAATTTTATCATCTTTCAAATTATTCCATTCTTTTAAATCCTCTGTTTCAACTTCGTATGTTTTTGCAATTGTACTTAAATAGTCACCTTCTTTTACTGTGTAAGTTTGAGATTTTTCTTTTTTAGTTACTACAGTGGTTTCAACTTTTTTCTCTTTTACTTTAGGTTCGGTTTTCTTTTTTGTCTCTACTACCGGAGGATCCGTTTTTTTAAGTACCGGGGGTAGTTTTATTTTTTCAGTTTGAGTATCTGTATTAGGGTTTTTATCAATATGCGTATCTGTTATAGGCAGCTCAATCTTTTCTTCTTTTTTTGTCGGAGTATTATCTACTATTTTATCATTTTTTGTCGTTGTAATTCCCATGTATGCATCGTAGTCAGCATCTGACATATACACACTAAGCTCCTGATCTTTGGCAGGATACTTGCCGTATTCAATTCCATTCCAGATTCTTAAATGCGTTGCGCAAACAGAATATTTATTCGCAACAGTTTCTAATCTGTCTTCCATTGCACATTTGTGAGATATTTTCTTTCCGCTTGCAGTGGAGCCAATCATGTGCTTCTCTTTCACTTCATATCCTGTAACTCTAAATTCCGTTGAAGTAACCGAAGTGCCAAATTCATTTCTTTCGTTCCCGGCAAACTCGCATGTACAAATATATGCATCTTTATCTTTTTTCATATTAGATGCAAAGGCATCATATTTATTGTGAGGAATTCTCAATTGATAGGCAACATCATACTGCGGTAAACTTTCGTTTAATAATTCCGGATTCAATTCCATAATCACATCAACATCACTTTCACAGAGTTTTGCTATTTGTTCAAAACTTAAATTTCCTTTTACGTTTACTCTATCGAATGAAATTGCTCTGCCGTACTCAGGTGCTTTAAAGCCATAAGCTTCAGGATTTCTGAAAATAAATGATAAAGCTAGTATGGAAGGAACATAATTTTTTGTTTCTCCGGGCAAATAACCTCTTACGCTCCAGTAATCTTTTGAACCGGCTTTTTTTATTGCTCCGCTTACTCTGCCCGGACCTGCATTGTATGCTGCAAATGCAAGGTACCAGTCATCAAAAGTTTTGTGCAAACTCTTTAAAAATCTTGCTGCGGATTCCGTTGCTTTCTCAAAATCTCTTCTGTCATCTCTGAACTGATCCTGATATAATCCAAACTCATAACCTGTCGCCGGCATAAACTGCCATAAGCCAACAGCGCCTGCGCGTGAAACGATTTTTGGGTCAAGTCCCGATTCCTGAACTGATAAATAAATCAGTTCTTCCGGAGCATTATTGTTACGTAAAATCTTTCGCATGATAGGGAAGTATTTTCCACTTCGGTAGAGAGTTTTATCCATAAAACTTCTTCCGCGGTCTGTCTTCGAAAAGAAATCAATGTATTCCTGTACAGCTTCATTTTTAATAAGTGGAACATCTTTGCCATCAGGTAAAGGCTCTGATTCGTTCTCTGTGTACTGACTAATCTTTTCGTATTTTACACCAACTCTATCTGCGAGTTTGAAGACAGGATTGCCTTCTTTTACATCAGGCTGAGTTACAATGTAATCTCTAGCAACACTTTGAGAGAGCTCGGTGTAATCAGATTTCCAGCTCGAGTAAAGTGGTTCATCTAATACTGACTGGTCAATTTTGTTGAGAATTTTAACGGCGTTATCGAAGCTTTTTTTTGCGTCTAAGTCTTCGTAAGCCTGATTGTGTGCGAGGGCAGATTTATAACTGTTAAACGCTTCTTCTAATTTTGTATAAACATCAAGTGAATCTTTAGCTCTTTCCTTCAGCCCTAAGTCCGGAGTATCTGCGCTTCCGCAGCCCGAGAGAAATTGAGAAAAGGAAAAAGCTAAAATGCATACAAAAATGAAGTAACAAGGGAAGAGGTTCTTGCTTTTATTCATTTAGTCGATTTTTTAATTAGTATAAAAATATATTAGTTACTATGCTTAAAATCAAGCTATTTCTTAAGTAAGCCGTGAAATTATTAGAATTAAAACTTTTAACTGAATTAATTGCAATATTGTTTCAAAATCGGAGAAATTTTCTTTCTGCAAATTTAAAACCAAACTGGGTTTAGGCATTATATGTGATTAGAAATGTATATGCTGCACCTGTACGACAGAATAAAATCAGTTATTTTTAACATAATTTTTCTTATTATATAAGTAATCCAAAAAATCCTATCCCAAGGTAACGGATAATTCACCTCTTTATAAAAAGAGGGAGTCTCGTTATGCCACATTAAAATTTTATTATCGGTGTAATCATAGAAATATGCTCAATCTGTGTTCCGGTTTTATATTTATAATTAAACTTTTTTAAAAACACTCTGTCAGACTTTCTAACTAAAGAATAAAAAATGAAACCCTTCATCATCGTTCTTCTGGTAATTATTTTTCTCCCACTTGCATCCTTTTCGCAGGTGCCGATTTATTTTCACGTTAACTCCCATAACGAAGAAAACGGAAGCGACCCTAACTACAGCGATTCATCTACATACTTTACTTACCGCGAACTTTCCAGAATCATCGGTGATACTATCTATGCTCACGGTGGCAAATGGAATTTTCAATCGGATTGGAAATTTTTAATCGGCTCTATTAAGTACGATCACGGAACTCCTGCAACTCTATCAAAAAGTTTACTGAAATGGTTTTATGAGAACAGGGGATTTGAAATAGATGCGCATCATCATACGGGCAGTACGGTTTCATCCTACAATTATGCTGATGTAGCACACTTGATTGATTCGCTCGGCGTTCCTTCTTCAAAAAATGTGGGAGGATTCGAGTGGCTGGATACAACGTGGCAGGTTTATGAAACGGGTCTGAGAGGTCAGACGTTTTTATCTTACGTATGGTCGCCGAATGTTATCTGGGGCGGAGGTACGCCGAGCCACACTAACGATTTGAATACTTACGGAGCATGGAAGCCGAAGAACAGTACAAGCATTGCAAATTTTTATATCAACGATACTACTAAAAGAGTTACGCTTATAGGTAACGGCTGCTCAACACAGATTGCTGATACTTCAAATCTTACCTATGTGTTTAATACTATTACTCAGGCGATAAATTATGCGCAGACTCATCCCGGAAAATATTATTCTGCTAATCTTATGTTTAACATTCGCAATTTAAATTCCGGCCTTATAACTAAAATGAGCCAGATACTTACTATGCTGCAGCCATATTTCGCTTCGGGGAAATTAGTCTGGAAATCTTTAACGGAAAAATATAATACATATAATTCACTCTATCATAATTCACAAAATACGTTGTTGTGTCTTGATGTTCCGACTGATGTAACAAACTCTGAAGGAAATCTTTTACCCAATGAAATAAAATTAGAGCAGAATTACCCGAACCCCTTTAATCCTACGACTAAAATTAATTACTCGTTACAAAATTCTAAAAATGTTTCATTGAAAATATATGATACTATGGGTAGGGAAGTTGCTCTGTTAGTAAATGAATTTCAGGGCGCAGGAAATTACTCGGTAGATTTTAATTCCACATCATTAAATCTTTCAAGCGGAACGTATTATTATTCTTTAGAGACAGGTGATTTTAAGGAAGTAAAGAAGATGGTGCTGGTGAAGTGATTTCAATCAAAGATTTCCCTGATTTGAAATGATTTTTTATGATTGATGTAACTGCACAAATATTTTATCATTTAAATCAAAATGAATCAGTACAATCAGTGATTAAATTTTGTGCAAAAAAAAACGCCGGACTCTCTCATATCCGGCGCGTGTCATTTTAGTAACGGAGATTACTAAATGAGGGATGTATATTAAGGGAAAATCTTAATTCATATCAATTGTGTATTTGAAAGTCTTTCCTGCGAAATCTTTTCCTGCCCATGCGTTTATTGCATTTATCTTACTTTCTACATAGCTGTTCAGTTGTTTGTTTTCACCTTCAACACTTGTAAGTGAAATCTTTCCGTTATTCTTAACAGTTAGATAAACTGTTGCTTCACCTTTTAAATTTTTATCTTCAAATTTAAGATAAACAGGAAGCAGCAGCATGTGTTTTATTTCTTGTTTGAATTGATAGTGTATATCAGATTCTTTTGATATTGTTAATTCGCTAGCTTTTGCAATGTTCAGTGTAAGAGTAAGCAGTACAGCAGCCGTCAATAAGTATTTTACAGGTCTCATTTTATATTTCTTAATTTTGTTTGTGAATTGTTGTATATACACTTAGACGGAAGCGATAAAAAAAGGTTGCACTAAATTAAAAAATATGTTATACTTTACTGTTTCTTAATGAAAAACACATCATAAAAAATGACCGTCATATTTTGACTGACATCGAAAAGCAAACTATTTAATAAAGTTTTAATGGAAAAATACTATAATCTTAAAGTTCCGAAGGTTACAGGGAAACAGAGAATTGATAAATACATAGCAGGATTTATTGAAAACGCATCGCGTACAAAAGTACAAAAATCTATAAATCTCGGGCAGGTAACAGTAAACGGCGACCTTGTAAAATCGAATTATATAGTAAAGCCCGAGGATGAAATTGATATTGAACTGCAGGTCGAAGAGCGCGGAGATATTGTAGCAGAAAATATTCCGTTGGATATTACCTATGAAGATGAGTATTTACTTGTGATAAATAAACCCGCCGGAATGGTAACTCATCCCGCATACAAAAACTGGAATGGTACACTTGTAAATGCAGTGATGTATCATGCACAGCAGAAAAACGATGCGCTATCGAGTCTGAATGGATTTGAGCGTGCAGGAATTGTGCACAGATTGGATAAAGATACATCGGGTTTAATTGTTGTTGCAAAGGATGAAGTTACCCATAGAAAACTTGCCGACCAGTTTTTTCATCACACAACGGAGCGCGAGTATAACTCAATCGTATGGGGAAAGTTTAAAGAGAGAGCAGGCACAATAGAGGAACGCATCGGGCACGATAGACGCGATAGAAAAAAATACATGGTTGTAAATGAAGATGTTCTTGGGAAAAATGCAATCACAAATTATGAAGTGATTGAAGAATTTGATTTCCTTACATTGATAAAATTGAATCTGAAAACAGGACGCACACATCAGATAAGAGTTCACATGTCGTTCAAAGGTCATCCCGTTTTTGGTGATGAATTGTACGGAGGCAGGGAGCCGAAGAAAATTCAGATGACTTCGAATTTAAAATCACGAATAAAAAATCTTTTAGATATTATGCCTCGTCAGGCATTGCATGCAAGAGTACTTGGGTTTTTCCATCCGCATAAAAAAGAAAAAATGCGCTTCGAAGCAGAACTTCCGCAGGATATGAAAGATGTTTTGGAGAAGGTGAGAGTCAGTTCATAAAGCAATTATATGAAATTACCAAATTTTTTTATGATTTTAAAAAAGAAATTATTTTTGACGATTATTTTTATGTTAATCATTTCAGGCTGTCAACCTGACTATGATGAAACAAAAAATTTATATGTGAGCAACAAAAATACGTTCGATAAAATACGCGTAAAGATGGAAGAAATGAAAATAGATGTAAGTTTTTTAAATTTAAACAAAAATATTCTTTATAGAATAACTAGACCTTCTTCTTTATTAAAGTTAAACTTTGATTATTTAGTTGTATTAAAAAAAGATCATGATGAATACTCATTTTTTTCAAAAGACGATTTTGCAGAATTTGATGCTGATAGTTTAAAAATTACTGAAAATTTTAAAACAAAAATATCTGATTTGAAAGAGTTGGCGGTTCTTTTTAGTAGTTTAAATAGTCATTATTTTCATACGGCATCAGGGAATTTTATTCTAATAGATAATATTGAGTATTTTAAATTTGCAGAAACACCCGCAGACTATATACGGCTTGATAGCAACTGGTATTATTCAAAATATGGTATGGGTATGTAAATATTTCCCCTCCTTACCAAGGAGGGGTTAGGGGTGGTTTAATGAGTAAAGCATCAGTAATTCTTTCCCCTCCTTTATAGAGGGAACAGTGGGAGGTTTAAGTCAAATAATTCTCCATATTATATAATGTCATTTATAATAAAAAATTTAACAGTTTTACTTTTAATATCTTGCTGCTTTATTTCTTGTAAGGAAAAGGTTAGTGAATCCAAATATATTTCTAGCAAGTGCAAGGATATTAATAAGATTGATATACTTTCAAATCTGATTATGAAAAAAGAATATATTCGTGCGGAAATGCTACCTAGGAAAGAAACTTATTTGGAGGCAGATAATTTTTTAAAAGCAGGGAAAGTATTTTTTGATACTTTAGGTAACAAGATTAGAGTAAAGCAAGAGGATTCTCTAAAGGGAAAAGATGTAAATAGGATTATATTTTCGGATTATGATGTTAATTCAGATACAACAACTATCAAATTAAAAGTACTTTTTATTGGGTCCTACATAAATATATTGGGTGAAATTAGGCAAATACCTAGTGTCAAATCACAATTCAGTTTTAAATTTGATACACTTAACTGCAAATGGTTAACAACAGATTCTACTTGGGATTATGTACAGTAATAAAACAACAAATTAAATGACAGGCAAACTAATAAGCAACAGAATATTCCTAGCAATAAACATCATCTGCCTATTGCTCAGCATCAATCTGCAATACGGATATATAAAAGAGCTGAATAACTCTCAATGGGTGCTTGTATTTTTTCCTGTGATAGCATTCGCTCCGTTTATACTTGTAGTATATTTTTTTATATTTAAGAAATTACTTCCTACAATCCCAAATCCGGATAAGAGTTTTATTATAATAAATATTCTTATTCTGTTTTATTTATCTGCAGTTGAGTATAGTTACATTCTTACCAGATAAATTCACCAGCATTTCCCTTCGTATATTAATATTCCTTCAAAAAAGTTACTTTACGGGAGACTAAACCCACACGTATGAGAATAATAAAAATAATATTTTTACTGCTCGTTTCAATTTTAACTTTGCCGTACTTAGCATACGGTCAGTTATATCAGGGACCTGCATCGGGCACAGTTACATCAGGTGTTACAATCAACACCAATAATTTTTTGATGAACCGAGGCGGCGACGAACTCTCACCGTATGTAAAAAGAAACCCGCGAAATAAAATTCCAAACAAATCATTACCATCATATTTAGATAATACATCACCCGCTGCTTTTGAAGGCGCAAATTTATTCAAGGATAAAACTGTGATTGGCGAGCGCGGCAGCGGAACCGATGAACCGGTTCTATTACCAAAGTTTCAGGCATTTCTAGATCCGGGCGGATACATTCCCCCTGACCCTTACGCGGCTGCAGGTCCGATGCATGTTAGTGCATGTGATAACGGGCGAATAAGAATTTGGGATAAGAACGGAACAGTTTTAAAAACTATTAACGCAAATATCTGGTGCGCCCCAGGATTGCCGGGCGCAAGTCCGTTCGACCCGAAAGTATCCTATGACCTTGGCGCAAAAAGATGGATTATGGTCTGGCTGCATCAGTCAGATTCGCCTCAGCGCGGTTATTATATTGTATCAGTCTCAAAAGATTCATCTGCCATCGGCGAGTGGAACGAATGGGCATTCCCTTCCAATCAAACAGGCTCAGTTACCGTTGGCAACTGGGGCGATTATCAGGGAGTTGGCTTTGATGACCAGGCAGTGTACTTAACTTCAAATCAATTTCAGTTCGGCGGAAGTTTTCAAGGCTCGAAAATAAGAATTTTAAAAAAATCAGAATTATATGCAGCTACGCCGGGCCCAGTAACATTTACAGACTTCTGGGATATAAGAGAACCGAACAATCTGAGTAGCAGAACATTCGGTGTTAGACCCTCAGTAATGTACAGTTCTTCTTCAGAATATTATTTAACGGCAGCGTCACCCTACAATCCGGGAACGTTTTTTGTTCTGTATAAAATTACAAACCCGACTACATCACCCGTAATGACAGCAGTTAATGTTCCTGTTACTTCTTATTCTTCCCCTAATGGAGCAAATCAATTAGGCGGAGGCGACCCGCTGCTTGAAACAGGAGGAACAAATTTATCTAACGAACCAAAATTCAGGAACGGATTTCTCTGGCTTACTCACGCTGTTAAAAGTGGAACGGGCGGCGCTTATTCGGCAGTCAATTATACAAAAATAAATACTGCGACGAATACCGCAGTTGAAGACGGCACAATGGGAGTTGATGGCTACTGGTATTTTTATCCTGCTATTGTTGTTGATAAAGATATGAACATCGGCATAACTTATTCGCGCTCTAGCAATACAGAGTACGTCGGCGCATTTTATACTTCGCGTTTATCTACTGACCCGATTAATACACTTATCGGCAGCAGGACTTTACAGGAAGGAAAAGGAAATTATGTGAAGACTTTCGGCGCAGGTAGAAATCGCTGGGGCGACTATATGGGCATGTGGCTTGACCCTGTTGACCAGAACAGCATCTGGATGGCAACAGAATATACTGAGTCACCTGATAACACCTGGGCAGTAATGATGGGGCAGGTACGATTGCTTCCTTATCAGACGCCAAGAATTTTTACCTATGTAGATTCGCTAAACTTCGGCACAAATGAAGTGCAGACTGTAAGCGATACATTAAAATTTAATATTTATAATTTCGGTTCCGATACTTTGAGAATTACAAACATAGTAAATGGAAGTTCGCAGTTCCAATTGATTTCAAGCCTTTCTTATCCAGTAAAAATAAAATTCAGCGATTCGCTTATTGTAAAATATGTTTACAAGCCGACTGCAATCGGTTCAAAACTTGATACAGTTAAAATAAATTCCAACGACCCTACAAATCCTTTAAGGAATTTTTATCTGAAGGGAAATGCTTATATAATAAATCCTGCTGTGGCTGGAGTAATATATGGCGTAACCGGACCACAATCAGGCGGAGTCCTCCTGAACATTAACAGAAACAATGCTGCATCATTCAGCATTGGTGCAACGTCTTACACAGATATGAATGGTGTTTCAATCCGCCCATCAAATAAACAATTGTATGCTACGTATCAGTCGGCATCGCTTATACGAATTAACGCAACTGCAGGTGACGGATACCCGAGGACTATAATGAAAATTAATAATGTACGAGGAATTGCATTCGATGTAAATGATGATTTATACGGAGCAACGATTGATGGAAAAATTTATAAAATAAATCCTACTAACGGCGATACCATTTATATTGGCAGTACAGGAATAACAAATTTGTATTCTCTTGCAATTAATCCGTTAACGGGTCAGCTTTGGGGAGCAACACTTTTTTCGCAGCTTTATAAAATAAATAAATCAAACGGCACAGCAGTTTCGATTGCAACTGTAAATCAGCCATTCACTGCGTCTATTGCTTTCAATCATCTTGGAAAGCTAATTGGAATTTCAGGGGTCTCGAATCAGATAGGGAAGCTGCTTTCAATTGATACAGTTACGGGAGTTGGCACAATTATTGGCTCGACAAATTTTGCAGGCATTAATGGCATTGCGATTTCATCAGAGACAGTAGGAATATCGGAAATTCCGGGAACGCAGATACCTGATAAATTTGCTTTAATGCAGAATTATCCGAACCCGTTTAATCCAACTACAAAAATAAGATTTAATGTTCCTGCATCGTTAAACAATCAGCAGGTAAATATTTCCATTTACGATTTAACCGGGAAATTAATCTCGCAGATTGTAAACCAAAATCTTAATGCAGGTAGTTATGAAGCAGAGTGGAATGCATCTGCTTACGCTTCAGGAGTCTATTATTATAAAATGAGCGGGCAGAATTTTTCAGAAGTGAAAAGCATGGTGCTGATTAAGTAGTATCATGTAGAAAGTATAATGTAGAGAGACCTGATGAATTTATTTTTGTCAGGTCTTTTTATTTTCAGAGAGTATTTTTCACTACTTTATAAGCTATTAATTATCAAATCCCGATTTCTTGTCCCGTCTTTAGCGGAGAGGGGGAGGTCTAAATGCATAAGTAATTTTTTGAGTTGCTTATAGGAGACCAACATCTGCGAGATTAAACAAAAAAGACCTGTCAGGATTAAAAACCTGACAGGTCTATGTGTTTTGGGCGAATAACGGGGCTCGAACCCGCGACATTCAGAGCCACAATCTGACGCTCTGCCAACTGAGCTATATCCGCCATGTTTCACAAGTTAATTTATCTATCGCTTTAATTCAATTCACTTATTTTACTAAATTTCACCCTATTAGTAGTAATAGGTACGATTGGATTTTTTGAGAGGATTATATTATCTAAATTCAGAATGCAAAATTTAGAATTCAGAATTATAAATCAGACGATTATCCGACCGTTTTGAAACTTGAAATTTGAAAGTAAATTAAAGAATCCATCAAAAATCCGTCAGTGGAGAATTTTTTTTAAGTAACACCCTCTGTCTCGCGTTGCTCGACACCTCCCTCAAGGGAGGAGCTAAAGCTTAATGTAAATTATTCTCCCCTTGAGGGGAGTCCGACCTTTAGGTCGGGAGGGGTGTTTTTAACTCGGAATTACAAAATCCTTCAAAAATCCATCAAAAATCCGTCACTGAATAGTTTTTTGAAAATCTAAATGCGACTTTAATGCTACGTTCCGAAGCTGGAGCTTTGTAACGAAGGGGACAAGCCCCCTCCTTTTTCTAAGGAGGGGGTAGGGGGTGGTTCTCTACTGGGGAGAAAATCCGTCAAAAATCCGTCACTAAAGAATTTTTTTGAAAAGGCGGAACATAAATGTTACAATAATGTTACAATGATAGATTACTTCTTTAATAATCACTTTAGAAGTTTAATACTACCCCACAAATTGGAATTTTAATCGCAAATGCCTGTTTAACCGTATTGCACTTTGACTTATATACATCATTTTAATTTTGTATGTTATAAGCCTAATCTGATGTACTAATAATCGAATTATATTTCTTAATTTTACTGAAACACTGAACTAATGACACACAATTTAAAAAAACCTATTAACGAAAACCTCACTCCGGGACATATGTATAGAGTAGAATACAAGGGAACTGAAGTGTACGATGCTAGTGTTGTAAGCTATGATGGCGGATGCTGGGCAACTGTAAAAGTTGAAAATGTTCTTCCATCGCCTAATGAAAAAATTTACAGAAACGGTCAGACTTTTGATTTGAAAGTTGCGCAATACAGGTTCTTTGAACTCGGGGAGAACACTTCTAATTAATGTTAATATCCCAAAAAGAAATTAAGCTTGAGCCTGAACAGATGAATCTCATCACAAAAGGCTGGGGCGAAGAAATAATAAACGGTTCAAAAGTTTTTAATATAAAGTACGATTCTGACGGCTTAGAAGTAAAAGGTTATCTTGCGCATCCAATTGATACTACACAAAAATACCCGCTGATAATCTGGAACCGCGGCGGTAACCTAAAGAACGGTTTGATAGATGAATTTCTGGCACGCGGTATGTTCGGCGAGATTGCTTCATGGGGCTATGTTGTTCTTGCCTCTGATTACAGAATCGGTGAAGAGTTCGGCGGAAAAGATATTAACGATGTAATGAATTTATTTCCTGTTGCAGATGCATTGCCTTACTGCGATACCACAAATATCGGAATGGAAGGATGGAGCAGGGGAGGAATGATGACTTTCAAAACTCTCACGCTTACTAATAGAGTAAAATGCGCAGTAGTAATTTCAGGACTTACTGATTTAATCCGTACCGAAAAATTGCAGAACAATCTTAGCGAGGCGTTCAAGGTACAGTTCGGAAGTGATAATCCTGCAATCTTTGAAGAAAGAAAAATGGAACGCTCACCGGTAAATTTTGCCGATAAGATTAAGAAAAATGTTGCAGTACTTTTGATTCACGGAAAAGCAGATACACACGTTGCAGCGCAGGACTCAGTTGATATGTACGGCTTACTAAAAGAGAATGGTGTTCACGCAGAGTTGAGACTTATACAAGGCGGAGACCACTACCTTACAAAACAGAAAAAAGAAACAGCGATAATGAGACGCCGCTGGTTTGATAAATATTTAAAAAATACTATAGAAGTTTAAAAAAATAAAAAAGGAAACATAAGCTATGTACGATCCAATAATGGTACAACCAATGAGAGACGAAGCAAAGGAAATCGGATTTACTGAATTATACTCGGCTGACGAAGTGAAGAATGAACTGAACAAAGGAGGAACAACATTTGTATTCGTAAACTCTGTTTGCGGATGCGCAGCCGGAAAAGCACGACCAGGACTTGCAGCGGCTATCGACTGGGCAAAAGAAAATAATTTCATGCCGGATAGACTTGTAACAGTTTTTGCAGGAATGGAAAAAGATGCAGTGAACGAAGCTCGGTCTTTCTTCGGAGACTATCCGCCTTCATCACCTCAAATGGCAATGCTCAAAGACGGAAAAATTGTGCACATGATCGAAAGACTTGATATAGAAAATAACGATGCTAATACCGTAGCAAATAAAGTTGCTTATATATTAAAATCCGTTAAAGAAAAACAGGAAGCTTAAGAAATTGCATAGAAGTGTAAACAGGGATTTAATCATTTAAATCCCTGTTTTATCAATTGAATTTATTCTAAGTATTTTGTAATCTTGTCATACAACTCTTCCTGTTTGAAGGGCTTCATAAGAAAGTCATTCATACCAATATCCAATACCTTACCTTTAGTTTCACCGAAAGCATCTGCAGTCAAAGCGATGATTGGCACATTGTGGTTTAAGACTGAACTTGATTTATCGCGGATAAATTCCGTTGCTTCGTATCCATTCATTTCCGGCATCTGCAAATCCATTAACACAATATCAAATTGCTTTTCGCTAAGAAATTGAACTGCTTCTAGTCCTGTGTTTGCAATCTGAAGTTCAACGTTCCATTTTTTAAAAATCTGCTTTGCGACAAGCTGGTTCATCCGGTTATCTTCGGCTATAAGAATTTTTATACCTGATAAATTTCTTCCATCTTTGGAAGTCTCGGCAGAGACTTCAGGTCTTTCTTTTTTATCAATTTTAAGAGTAAGCTCAAAATAAAATTTAGAACCTTCCCCAACCTTGCTTTCAACTCTTATTTCTCCTTTAAGCATTTCAATCAGCTTCTTAGAGATTGTAAGACCAAGTCCTGTACCGCCGAACAATCGCGCAGTATCAGTGTACGCCTGCATAAAGCTTTCGAAAATGAGATGAAGCTTATCATCAGGGATTCCAATACCGGTATCAGTAACTGAGAATAAAAGTTTAACGTCATCATCCGACTTTGAAACAATATCTGCTTTTACATCTACTTTACCTTTATGGGTGAACTTGATTGCATTACCTGCAAGGTTTATAAGAATTTGATTTATTCTTACAGGGTCACCGATTAAATACTGCGGGCAGTTTTCATCAATCACTGAGGTAAAAGTAATGCTCTTCTCACGTGCTTTTAGTCCGATAGATTTTTCAAGCTCTCTGAAAATTTGTTTGATATCAAAGCTTATGTTTTCAACTCTTACTTTTCCGGCATCAAGCTTGGAGTAATCTAAAACTTCATTAATAATTACGAGCAGATTATCAGCGGAGAATTTTACCGACTGAAGGTTCTCTAGAAATTTTTCATTCTTAGTTTCCTGAAGCATTAACTCAGTCAATCCTATAATTGCATTCATAGGAGTTCTGATTTCATGGCTCATGTTTGAAAGGAAATCAGCGCGTTGTCTAGCAGCAGATTCTGCTTCCAGCTTTGAACGCTTTAGACTCTCTTCAATTTTTTTCTTTTCGGTAATATCTCTCTGAATAAATACCCAGTGGGTTATTCTTCCCGTTTCATCTGGGATAGGGGATATGTTCAGATTTACCCAATACTCACTGTGAGTTTTTGTATAGCAAATAACTTCTACTTCAACTTTTTGTTTCAGGTAAATTGAATCATACAGCTTGTTCAATTCTATTTTATCTGTTCTCTCACCGAAGAGAATTGAATATTTCTTCCCTAAGATTTCGAACGATTCGTATCCGGCCAGCTTTGTAAATGCATCATTGATAAATATTGTCTGAAGCTCTTGAGTTTCGTTATCGATAACTTTCATCAGAGAGATTGCTTCATTTGAATTCAGAATAACTGACTCAATCAATCTCTTATGTTCTTCATCCTGCTTCTTCAAAGTAATATCGGTATAAGTAGTAATCATAAATTTATTTGTGTGCTCATCGGAAAATATCTTTTCCGTTACAAATAAATTTACAGGTTCATTCTCATCGTTCATTATTATATGCTCATAGGTATTTTCACTGCCCTTGGCAAGGAAATCTTTAAATCGTGAAGTAGCAGTTTCTTTTTTATCTTCTGGTAAATAATCCGTAAAATTTGCTCCTACAACATCATCTTTTTTATATCTGAATAAATGGCAGTAAGCATTATTTACTCTGAGTAAAATTCCATTCTCATCTACTAAGGACATCCCGACGTTGGTTGAATTGTAAACAAGGTCAAGCAGTCTTTCATTTTCTTTCAGTGAAACTGTAGCCTGATTTTTTTCTTCTTCGATTGATTGAAGCTTCAAACCTGTATGAAGAACCTGCATTAATCTTTCGGAGGTAATGTACGATTTAGGGAAGTAATCAAAAGCTCCGTTCTTCATCATATCGACGGCAATTTTTTCATCGCCCTGCGAAGTAATTACTACAACAGGCATTCTCATGAACTCAAGTTTTATCTGTTGTAAAATCGAAAGTCCGTCAGATCCGGGGAGTTGGTAATCAAGAAATACAAAATCAAAACTTTCAGATTTCAGTATAGGAATTACCTGGTCGCCTTCGCTGCACACTTCTATTTTATAATCAAGATAGGTTTTCTTCATTGCCCTTCTGAAAACCGTAGCATCTGCACGGTCATCTTCGATCAATAATATATTAAGAGGTTTAAATTGGTTCATTGGGATATGGGTAAAATAAATTAATTAGGATATTCACAAAGCATCCAGTAATTCTTTAGTGTGGATACTGCTGCAACAAAACTTTCCATGGATAAAGGCTTTAATATATATCCAGCAACATTAAGGCTATATGCATCAACCTTATCGTTATCTTCATTTGAAGTTGTCATTACAAATACGCTGATGTTTTTTAACTCATCATCTTTTCGCATCTCTTTTAAAAATTCAATACCACCCATCTTAGGCATATTCAAATCAAGAAGAATAATTCTGGGTCTTGGAATTTTTTCAATTCCATGTTCCCCCTTAAGCATATTCAATGCTTCGATTCCGTTTCCGGCAACATAAAGAGGATTGGTTATGTTATTTTTTTTGAATGCTCGTTTGACATTCATTATGTCAACTTCATCATCTTCAACTAAGAAGATATTAATGATTGATTCAGGCATCGTTTGAGGTTTAGTTAATAAATTTATTTAATAGTTTTATTTATGCCATGTAAAATAAAATCTTGTACCTTTTCCTTTATCGGAATCTACCCATGCAGTGCCGCCTTTATCTTCAACAATTTTTTTAACAATTGCCAGCCCTACTCCTGTGCTTTCAATTTTATCTCTCGATTGTAAAGTCTGAAATATTATAAAAATTTTATCATGAAACTCCGGAGAAATTCCTCCGCCGTTATCTTCGACACAAAACTGGTAATGCTTATCCAGCTCTTTAAAAGTTATATCAACTGTTGGCTCAGGTGAATTATTATATTTTATTGCGTTACTAACCAAATTAGAAAAAACCTGTTCGAGTGCAACCTTCTCTGTGGAGATAGAAGGCATTCCCTGCTGAATTGTAATTTTTACATTTGCAGATGGTGCTAAGCTATGCACTATATCTTCTATGAAAGGATTCAGTGCAACAACCTGAGAATTGAATTTCATTCTGCCTGCGCGCGAGTATTCAAGTATTCCGTTTATCAATGCTTCCATTCTATTCACTCTGCCACGGAGCAAGTCAAAGTTCTGAGCCGTCTCACCCTCTAAATTTCCTTCCAGGTCTTCTTCAATCCACTGAGATAAATTATTTATTGCGCGCAGAGGAGCTTTTAAATCGTGAGACACAACGTATGCAAACTGATCGAGCTCTTTATTGATCTTTTCTAAATCGTTAGAGTATTCTTTTAATTTTTTCTCAGCAACTTTATTCTCAGTAATATCTAATGCAAAGCCGATTAAATTTCCTTTTTGATTTTTATCTTCGAATAAATAATTTTCAAAATATTTTGTACTTCCCCTCATTGAGCTTGTAAGTACAAACGAAAAATATTCCCCCGTTAATGCCTTTGGGATATTTTCTGCAATCCCCGGGAAACTTTCTTTAACTTCAACCCCTATTAATTTCCCTTCATCTATTCCTAATGCTTTTGCAGAGCCGGAAACTTCAGTAAATTTACCCTTCTTATTTATTTTGTAAATAAGTACAGGCAAGCTTGAAAGAATGCCGTTAAGAATCTGACTCTTCTCTATAATTTCTGCTTCGGCTTTTTTCCTGTCTTCAATATCTCTTGAGTTAACTACAATTCCGTTTATGCTTTCATTGCCTAAAAGATTGTTGCCAATAGCTTCAAGAGTTTTATAATTTCCTTCGGAAGTTTTGTAACGAAATTCAACTGAGACTATCTCATCAGGATTTTGCAGAAGCTTTGCAAATGAAGTCTGAACTTTTTCTATATCATCAGGATGAATCGATTCAAAAGCATTCTTTCCGATAATTTCTTTTTCACTGTAACCGAAAATTCTATAGAAGGAAGGACTTTCATATCTGATTATTCCGCCTCTATCGAGAATAGTAATTATATCTGAAGAATTCTGGACAAGATTTCTAAAGCGGTTCTCGCTCTCTTTAATCCTCTCCATAGCTTTTATTAATTCCTGCGTTCTTGCCTGAACAGTATTTTCAAGAAGAAGCTTGGAATCGTTAAGCTGTTGATTTGCTTTGAAAAGTTCGTTAAGGCTTAGCTCTAATGTTCTTTCAGATTGTTTGTGGTCGTCTTCAAAACCAAGATAGGCATCATTAACCGAATCTATGAAATCATTTATTTTTTTATGGTCTAAATCTTCCTGTACAAATACTTTTTTTATCTGTCTTTCTAGTAGTCTGTGTCTTTTTTTATCCATTTAAAAATTAATATTACTATAATCGAATTTCTTTTAATTCTCTTTTAAAGTTGTAATTGTCATTGTCTGGTTGTGCAATTCGCACTTTGCATCTTTAGAGAAAGGTGAAATTTCTCCGTAAGAATAAAACCCCGTGATAGCAGTATCCATTCCCACAACATTTCTTACGCCCTCAACTTCTTCTTCTACCAATTGCTTCAGCACAAGTTTTCTTCCAACACAACTGATTAATATTGCAAGGTCAGGATGTGAGTTGTTTGGCGCAATGCTTGTATTTGCGGCAGTAACTGCGCCGTCAATTAATCTGTCAACATTAGCTTTCATTAACCGGACATAAGAACCTTCAGGAATATCACCTGCGAAAGTTAAGCTTTGGTCATCCTCGTTCACTGCAAGTATTGTTCGTACAACAGGCTGTGAATCGGTTTCCATTCTCATACTTAACGGGAATAAAAGTCCCGATGCAGGCAGCGACTGTGCCTGGTCTCCGAGGAATGATTTGTAAAGTTCAAGAGCAGGGGAGTTATCAAGTTCGTAAAGTACATTTGCTTTAGATTTTGTTACAAGTCTATCAATACCGAAACTATCCCATCCTCCGAATGAACCATAGCCCACTGAAAGATTTTCTCCGTATAATCCGATTGCATTAATAACTTTTGACTCTGCGCCGCCGTGTCCGTTTATTACAACTGTTTCTTTAAAGTCTGCTCCGTCTCCTGCAAGTCCGCCTGTTACCTGTACGCCATTTGATAAAACCGAACGCATACCTGCTACTAACTCAGAGCCGTTTATATTTAATCCATCAGATAAAACAAAAATATGTTTTAAACCTTCAGGATTAAAGCCTTCAACTAATTTCTTGCCAATTTCAAAACTGTCATCGGCAGAATTAATTTTCATACTAAACTCTGCTATGTGGGAAGAATCGAATTGAACTGCAGTTGCAACAATTGAATTATCAATCACGCTTGTATCAACAATTTCGCCTGAGGTTGAGCATCCGATAATTTTTGCAAGCGGATATCTTTGCTTGATGTTATCAATAAGAGAGGAGTCTTTTAAGTGATTACCTTTGCCAAATAATAATACAAGCTGAGCGCCTTCATTTATTTTTGAATCGTTTAAATGCAGCCATCCGTTTTCTGGTGTCCATTTTGATTGTTCCGTTTTCATATTTTTATTGTGGTTAGATTTAGAGTTAAAATATCTAATATTTTTTTGAAAGTAAATTTTCTAAGTGAGACTTAACTCCCTCCCACTCGGGTTGTATGATACTGAAATAAACTACGTCAACAAACTCGCCATTGGATGTTTTGCCTATCCATCGTAAAGTCCCTTCGTGCTTCGCGCCGATTCTTAAAATTGCATTCTGTGAACGCTTGTTAATAGAGAGTGTTTTAAAGCAAACACGTACAGTGCTAAGAGTCTCGAAGCAATGCTTCAGCAGCAAATATTTACACTCAGTGTTTACTTTAGACCTCATTACCGTGGGGGAAATGGATGTCCAACCGATTTCAAGAGAATGATTTGCCGGTGATATATCTGCAAACCTTGTTGTGCCTATTATTTTTCCTGACTCATTATCAAGAATTGTAAATGCATAAATCTCTTTTTTCGTTTCTCCGTCAAGAGCTATCTGCATAAAATCTTTTAGTCCTTCTTTTGTTGTAACCTGTTCAAGTCTGTAAGCCCATACGTCTCCTGTAATAATCGCATTATAAAGTCCGTCTAGGTGTTCAATTTTGAGGGGTATTAATGTAACTCTTTCGCCCTTTAGTGTAACAGGCAGAACATTCATCATAAATTTAAAAAGAATTTTGTATTTTTCGATGGAAATAAAATCCATGGAAGATTTCAGTTCGCTTGGGGGAATATTGCAATAAATCAATGTCTGTTGCCGACATTCACATTAATATAAAGAATTTATGCTAAAAAAACCCCTCATTTAAGTAATTCAAAAAAGGTATGTAAGTATTAGTTGGTATATAAAAAAGCCCATCCTGATTTCTCAAGACGGGCTTTCTGAATTTGTAATACAAATATTTTATATCGACTAATTAATTATTTAATAAGCATCATTCTTTTTGAATCAATAAAATCACCTGCTTCCAATCTGTAGAAGTAAACTCCGCTGGCAAATTCAGAAGCGTTGAAGTTTATGGAGTGATATCCGGCTTCTTTAACTTCGCTTACCAATTTAGAAACTTCTCTTCCTGTTACGTCAAAAATTCTCAATGTTACAAAGCCTTGCTTTGGAATAGAGAAATTAATTTTTGTTACAGGGTTGAATGGGTTAGGATAATTTTGTGACAATTCATATTTATCCGGAATTAAGCTTAAAGGTGTTCCAACGCCTGTTATTAAACCTGCAGTAATGTTATCAATGAAAAGATTATTCCCGAATGCGCTCTTTGCAGTGAATTTTACTTTGTTCGTACCAATCGGCATAGATAATATCTTTGTACCCCACTGACCTGCTGTAGGAGTAAACACAGCTGTTTGGCTCACAGTTGACATGATAGGTGACGAATTATATCCGCTTGTTAATGAAGTAGATTGATACATAGCAAGTAATCTAGTCCATGTAGAGCCTGCATTGGTAGAAGTTTCAACTATACAAGAATCAATGGATGTTGCATTATAATAAGCGCATGCGTAGTTAAATCTTAAATAGTTAGTCGGACCTGCAACCGGAGGAAATTCATTAGATATTAATGCTTGGTCTCCGGTAGCTGCCTGAGCATTATAGAAGTTGTATTTTGTTGAAGCAACACCGCTTCCATATCCCGGAACAAGTTCTCTTGTCCAGTATTGTGTACCTGTTCCTGTTAATGCCCATTCTACAGGAGGATATGTAGCACCTTCAAATGATTCATTAAGAGGTAATGAACCAACTCTTCTTAATGTAAGATTTCTTGTTTCGCTAGATGCAGTAGAGTCAGTCGGGCTTCTGAAAGCATAAACTCTCCATTGACCTACCATTGAATCACCTCTTGCTAATCCTAATCCCTGAAGCATTCCGTCCAGAGTAGAATTTACCAAAGTAAGAGTTGTATCGAATGAACTGCTGTTTGATGCAATATTGAAAGTAACAGGCGATGCAAATGCTCCGCTCTTGTACTGCCATTTATATTTTAATCCTGAACCGCCGCTTCTCCATGACATATTAACGTTGGAGTTATCGTTTGGCGCAGTAATAATTGTTGTGTTATTAGCCGGAGCTACAAGCGCAAATGGTGTTACATTTACTTGACCTCTTCTTAAAGTCATTGCTCTTGGTCCGTTAGTAGATTTTAAGGAATCAGCTCCCGGTGCTCCCGGTGCTTTGAATGCCCATACATCCCACTGACCTACAACTGAGTCAGTTGCAGCGCCGGTATTTGTAAATCCGTTAGCAGCTAAGATATCATCTAATGCTCCTAATGTTGTCGTGATGGAGTTTTGTCCTGCAGCAATTGTTAATCTTCTTGTAGGTAATGCTGCACCGAATATGAATTTATAATTTGCAGTTACCGTAGCTGTATCCCATGTAATTGTTACAGGTGTTGTTGAACCAGGGAATGTAACTAATCTTGTACTTGCAACCGGAGTTTGAATATTAAATGGGCTTAAGCCGCTCAATTGAATTGTAACTGAACCAACCCATGTCTGGAATAATGTTGATGGAGCTGAATTTTTATCATCCATCCATGCTGCGTATAATTTACCGCCGCCTGATGTTACACCAATGTAATCACCCATTGTGTTCACGCTCGGTAATAACTTTGGTTTGAAGTTATGGTCAGCAATTTTCTGGTCAGTCCATGTTGTACCACCATCAAGTGAACGTGACAAATATACAGTTGCAGAATCGCCAACTGAAGGGAAATCTCTGTTATCGTAATAAACAACGTTCACGCCGCCGGCTTCGTCAACTCTTACGCAAGGGAAGAACTGAACTTTACCATTGTTAAGCGGGTCCTGATTTACTCTGATACCTGAGCTCCATGTAACACCGCCGTCTGTAGACCTGTTTAAGATAACGTCTGCATCAGTTCCTGCAGGAGCTAAACTGATTTGTGAAGTTACAACATAAACCCATCCGTTTCTTGCGCCGCCTGATTTATCGCAATCAACTCTTGGGAATCCGTTTGTTCTTATTCCCCATCCGTTGAATGAAGCAGAACGTGAACCGTTATCATCAAATGCATTTTCTGTTGTTGTGAAATTTAATCCGCCGTTAGTAGATTTGGCTACGCCGACAAAGTCTTCTGTGAATGGAGAAGCAGTAACACCTGCAGTCCATACAACATAAACTTCGCCGTTTGGTCCGGTTACAACATCATGCCCTTGAGCATTGTGACCTGCAGGAGTTGCATTAAGAACTATAGGTGTTGACCAACTTACGCCGCCATCTGTTGTTCTTGAAAATCTTCCGTTACCGGGAGTTGTTCCAAAGCTGGTCCAAGCCATGTATGTATTACCATAGAATGGGCTGCTTGCTTTGCTATCTGTGTTAGCTAAGTTCTTATCGCAGTTAGCATCAAGAACCACATCAAATGTTGATGACCAAGTTACACCTTTATTTGTAGAAAAGTTTGCACCCATTCCTTTTAAGCCACCGAAATTACTTGCAGAAGTTAAGTGAGTAAAAACAAATCTGCCGTTCTTATCAATTGCAGGACCGGGATCTCCGCGTTGGTCGGCCTGACTCGGTGCTCCAAGTGTATCGGTACCGGTCCAGGTTGTTCCACCGTTTGTCGAAACATATGTACCTGCGTTAATTGATGCTCCGCCTACAATATTCTGGGAAGCTACATATAAAATTTGTGGGTTATTTGGATCTCTGGTTATGTAAACTTCGCACTGTTGGTTGTTCGAAGGATACACTCTGATGCTTGGGTTAATTGCTAATATCTCCTGTTGCGGAGTATGAACAATTCTTGTATCTGTAAGCGGGGCAACTTTTCCAAAGTCTGTGACGATAGGAAGCTGCGCTCCGTTTTTTTGTGCTGCAATCATTTGCGGATTGAAAGTCCATCTCGGGCTTTCATCCGTTTTCTGGCCTGTAAAATATACAAAGCCAATAATTACTAGTGAAAAGAGTAAGAATAACTTCTTCACGAGTTTTCTCCTTAAGGTTTAGTTGTAAAAATTACAATCAAATTAGTGTAATTACATTTTATAATCAATCAATTAACGCGCGCAAATACATTATATTTTAGTATAAAAAAAGCCCGCCCTGATTTCTCAGAACGGGCTTTCATTTTTTCCCTACTTCATGTTACTAAATTACAATTTATAATCCTTGCTTCGAGTTTATTTAATTAGAACCATTCTTTTTGTATCGATAAAATCTAATGCTTCCAATCTATAGAAGTAAACACCACTGGCAAAGTCTGAAGCGTTGAAGTCGATGGAGTGATATCCGGCTTCTTTTACTTCGTTTACCAATTTAGAAACTTCTCTTCCTGTTACATCAAAAATTCTCAGTGTTACAAAGCCTTGCTTTGGAAGTGAGAAGTTAATTTTTGTTGTCGGATTGAATGGATTTGGATAGTTTTGTGACAATTCATATTTATCAGGTGCAAAAGTTAACGGAGTTCCTACTCCGGTTATTGTACCTGCGGTAACATTATCAATAAAAAGATTATTTCCATAAGCGCTCTTCGCAGTAAATCTCATCTTGTTTGTTCCAACCGGCATTGAAATTATTTTTGTAGCCCATTGACTGGCTGTAGGGGTAAATGCTCCTGAGCCTAGGTTTACAGTGGACATAACAGGCGAACTATTATAACCTGATGTCAAAGCTGTTGACTGGTACATTGCAAGAAGTCTGGTCCATGTAGCTCCGGCATCAGTTGATGTTTCAACTATGCATGAGTCAATTGCAGTAGCAGAATAATAAGCCGCTGCATAATTGAATCTTAAATAATTAGTTGGTCCGGTTACAGGTGGAAATTGATTTGAAATTAATGCCTGATCTCCTGTTGTTGTCTGTGCATTATAAAAATTATACTTTGTTGAAGCTGTACCGCTTCCGTATCCGGGAACAAGTTCTCTTGTCCAGTACTGTGTTCCTGTTCCTGTTAGAGACCATTCAGCAGGTGGATATGCTGCACCTTCAAATGATTCATTCAGAGGCAGAGTCCCTACTCTTCTTAATGTTAGATTTCTTGTTTCGCTTGAAGCTGTTGAGTCTGTAGGTCCTGTGAATGCATAAGTTCTCCATTGCCCGGATAAAGAATCTCCTCTGGCAATACCTAATGTTTGCAGCATTGCGTCTAAAACATTATTTACAACAGATAAGGTTGTATCAAAGCCGCCATTTCCGGTTGGAATGTTTATCATCACAGGTCCGCTGAATGTCGGGCTATCGAATTGCCATTTATATTTTAATCCCGGTCCGCCGCTTCTCCATGACATATTAATGTTGGAGTTATCGTTCGGAGCAGTTATAATTGTTGTATTATTTAAAGGAGAAACTAAAGCAAAAGGTGTAACCTGAACTCTTCCTCTTCTTAGTGTAATTGCTCTCGGTCCGTTTGTTGCTTTCATTGAGTCAGGTCCGGGAGCAGTTGGTGTTTTGTATGCCCAGATATCCCATTGACCTACTGCTGAATCGGTTGCTGCGCCGGTATTTGTGAATCCGGCTGTTGCAAGAATATTATCCCAATCACTTAAAGTCATTGAAAGTAGATTAGTACCGGCAGGCAATGTAATTCTTCTTGTTGCAGTGGTAGGATTACCGAATATTAATTTATAGTTTGCGCCTGTTGCAGATGTATCCCATGTAAATCCGGCTTGTGTTGTTGAGCCCGGGAAAGATACGATTCTTGTACCTGCTGCAGGTGTTTGTAAATTGTATGAGCTAAGAGGATAATTTGCTTTCTTTAATAGAACATATTTTACTGCAAGGTATCCGTTTATTTTTCCGTAACCCATTTCGTTATTCCATGTTCCGTCATTATGCCCTGCTGTTGTTGTATACGAATAAGAACCAACTCTTTGTGCTGTTCTACCAACGTATGCTCTTAAAGTATCCCATCTTAAAGTTGAGTCAACTGATAACATTAAAGCAACTACACCTGATGTGTTCGGAGTTGCGCTCGATGTTCCGTTGAATGTAGAATCGTAATTTGTAGGTGTATAGCCGGCAGCACCCATTCTGTCAGTTGCATATATTTTTACGCAAGGCGCAACGATGCTCATTGTAGGACCATAACTTGCTCCCCAGAATGTTTCGTTATCACAGCTTGTTGGAGATTTTCTTTGGTTACATGGGCTAAGTCCGCCGACTACAATCAGGTTTGGATGTGTATTCGCAGGATATCTCATTGCTCCGTTTTCGTTACCCGAAGCGAAACATAATACTGTCCCTTTTCCGCCTCTTCCTAAAGTTGTAGCATCTGTTAAAGCCTGGTCAAGAAGTGCACTTGCGCCGCCTTGAAATCCCCATGAACTGCTGATAACCCAGCATCCTTTTTGGTATGCATAAACAATTGAGTTTGATGCGCCTGTATAATCACCGCTACCGGCTGAATTTAACCATTTTGAACCTATCAAACGGCAGTTAGGAGCGTTACCTGAAATACCGATTCCGTTATTTCCTTTTGCTGCAATAATACCTGAGCAGCATGAACCGTGATTACCGTCATCATAACAGCCCGGCGTATTACTATACCAGTTATAACCTGTTCCCGGAACGCATTGTGTTGCAAGATCTTCGTGAAGTGTATCTATACCTGTATCACTCACGCCGATAATACATTGCGGAATACCTTTTGTTATTTCCCATGCGCTATCCAATTGCATATCGCAGCCCGATGTTCCGGCAATTCCTTCAGGAATATTATTCCCTGTATTTTTAGCTGACCACTGTCTTGAGAAGAACGGGTCATTAGGAACATAGCATGTAAGATTTGTAAAATATAAATTCGGCTCTGAAAAGTTTACCATTCCGCTTCTGTAAATATCGTTCGCAATATCCATAGCAGTAGAGTTTTCTGTATTAGGAGTTTTTACTAAATAAGTATTTCCGCCAGTTACGTCAACCTTCATAATTATTTCAAGTCCTCTTGCTGATAAAAAATTATTGATATCAGTCTGACTCATGTAATTTCTGAACTGCACGTTAATCTGATTCTGAACACCGATTAAAGTCTTGCCGTTATCCGGAGAAAATACCGGAGCAGCAGATTCAATTTGTGAGTTAGCTTTCAAAGATTTTACAAAATTTTGAACCCCTGTTTCA
>JBBRQV010000028.1:0-26257 GCA_038225955.1 Ignavibacteria bacterium
ACGATAGACTTGGGCTCGATGCAGAATTTATTAACTGTAACGTTTACGATTTAAAAAATCATCTTGATAAAAAATTCGATGTAATTTTTACTTCCTATGGAGTCATCGGATGGCTGCACGACTTAAATGAATGGGCAACTCTAATCAATCATTTCTTAAAACCCGGCGGGGTTTTTTATATTATAGAATTTCATCCTATGGTATGGATGTTCGATGATAACTTTGAAAGAATAGACTATGAATATTTTAAAACAGAGAAGCCGATTGAAATCACTTCAACAACAACGTATGCAAGCAGCACTGAAAAACTAAGTGGAGTAACTGAGTACAGTTGGAACCATGATCTTTCGGAAACAATAAATAGTTTGCTGCATGCGGGATTAAAAATAGAATTTATTCACGAATTCCCTCACTCACCGTATAATATTTTTCCGGACATGTATTCGGAAGTAGATGGTTACTGGCGGATGAAAAAATTTGGCGAGAAGATGCCGCTGATATTTTCTATTAGAGCAACAAAGTAGCGGGCACAGGTGAAATTTTTAGATAATATCTTTTGTTGCATAAGTTAACTAATAAATTTATTTTTACTTAACACCAAACTTTAAAAACTATAACACATGCCATATTTTAAAATAAAAAGTGTTTTATTCATTTTATTAGTCTTTGCTTTCTTAGCAGGATGCAATAAAACAAAAACAGAAGGTACAACAGAAAACAAACCATCCGATTCTAAAACGGCCGAAGTAATTAAAGTAAATCTTCCTACAATGCAATGTGCAACATGCAAGAAGAACATTGAGACCGCTTTGAAGAAAGTTGATGGAGTTAACTCGGTAAACGTAAGCGTTAAAGATAAAATAGCTACAATAGATTACGATAAAACAAAAATCAATCAGGACAAGATTGAAAACGAAATAACTCTCGTTGGATACGATGCAAACAGCAAGAAGAAAAACGAAGCTGCTTACGATAAACTTGAAGATTGCTGCAAAATGGATGGTCACGAGAAAACAAATAACATGAAATAAAATTTTGCTCTCTTCTGTAACTTAGAAGAGTGCACTTACAAAATCCTGCTTTGCAAATTACTGAGCTCACACTTTTCGCAAATGATATTCCGGTCGTAAAAAATTTTTACTCGGGAATACTTTCTTTGAATATAATTGATTCTTCAGATACGCAAATCAGCTTTCAAGCCGGCTCTACCAAATTGACATTCAAAAAAAACTATTCTGATTCAAATTTCTTCTATCATTTCGCATTCAATATTCCTTCAAATAAACTTGAGGAAGCAAAAGAATGGATTAATGGCAAAGCAAAACTCCTTCCCATATCAGAGAATAATTTCATAGCAGATTTTGAAAACTGGAATGCAAAGTCAATTTATTTTTTAGATTCAGCCGGAAACATTGTAGAACTTATTGCAAGATTCGATTTAAAAAATAATTCAGATGAAAAATTTAATTTGTTACAAATTCTGAGCGTAAGTGAAATAGGAATTGTAAAGAACGATATTCCTGCGTTCAGACAAAAATTAATTAATGAATATAAAGTTTCTGATTTTGTGAAAAGTAATAACTCCGATACATTTTCCGCTATGGGAGATGATAACGGACTTTTCATTCTCGCCTCTGAAAACAGAAATTGGTATCCAACTAAAACACCTTCGCAAAAAGCTCCATTCGAAATTAAGTTTATAAACGATTCAGGAGAAATATTTACTCTCACCGATAAAACAATGTAATTAATAAATTTATTCTTGATTATGCACTCGGCGTTTTTTAATTTATCATTGTGAAGAAACTAATAATACTTTTCTTCCTCTCAATGTATCTTCCCTCATCTGCTCAGTTTGTTGACTTCGGCAGAAATAAAGTTCAATACTCAGATTTTGAATGGAATACAATGTCCACGGAGCATTTCAAAATCTATTATTACAAAGAAGCCAAAGAACTTGCAGAGCAGGGCGCATATTTTGCGGAAGAGCAATATAAAAACCTCGAACAGAAATTTAATCACTCACTGTATGATACAGTGCCTATAATTTTTTACGCCTCACCAACACATTTTAAGCAGACCAATACTTCCCCAGGATTTATTCCTGATGGAGTCGGAGGCTTTTTTGAGTTTGTAAAGGGAAGAGTTGTTATTCCTTTTGAGGGCTCTATAGGACAGTTTCAGCATGTAATACACCATGAGTTAGTTCACGTATTTATGACGTCGAAAATTTTATCAATGTTGAAAGTTCACGGACAGGTCTCTGAAAGAATGCCGCCGCTGTGGTTTACCGAAGGACTTGCAGAGTACTGGTCAACTACATGGGATGCGCAGGCAGATATGGTTTTGAAAGATGCCGTGATAAATAATTATATAGTGGGACTTGATGACTGGGAAAATTTTTACGGCACTTACTTAATGTATAAGCTCGGCCAAAAGGTAATTGAATATATTTCACAGAATTATGGTGAAGATAAAGTTCTTCAGCTTCAGGAAAATTTCTGGATGGATGATAACTTTTCCACAGTAATGGAAAAAACAATCGGAAAAGATTATAAAGCGTTTGATAAAGATTTTCTTTATTATCTTAAAAAACTTTATTTACCCGATTATGCCGACCACGATAATCCTTCACAGGTATCAAAAAATATTTTTTCTGCCGGCTTTGCTCATAAGCCGACTTACAGCGACTTCAACAAGAAAAAAGAAATTTATTACATTGGTAATCAAACAGGATATACAAGCATTTACAAAACAAGCTTAACAAACAGAGGTGAATCTGAGCTTGTAGTAAAGGGTGAGTCTTCAGACCAGTTTGAGCAGTTTCATTTTTTCAGAACAGGATTAGATGTTTCATCAAAAGGCATTCTTGCATTTATTACTCAAAAAGGTGACAGAGATGCTTTACACTTTTATGATGTTACGAAACAAAAATTAGTGTCGGATTTTTCATTTGATAATATTGTTAACATCGGCTCTCCATCGTGGAGTAAAGACGGAAAGTTAATTTCTTTCCCTGGAACAGATTTTGGCGGTAGAAGCGATTTATATTTGTTTGATACAGAGACAGAAAAGTTAACAAGACTGACCAATGATTATTACGATGAGCGTGACCCGGATTTTTCACCTGATGGAAGATACATTGTATTTTCATCCGATAGAACTTCATTCGGAATGAATAAATATAATTTATTTTTGTACGATTTAACCACTAATGGAATTTCTTATCTTACAATCGGTGATGAAGTAGATTACAATCCAAGGTTTTCTCCCGACGGCTCGAAAGTTGTTTTTACATCTACAGTCACAGGAGAGCAGAATATCTGGATGATAGATTTAAATAAAACGGGCGCTTCAACGGGAATAGGAAAGCCCGGCAACAGTTTTCAATGGAATAATCTTCCCGATAATCTTGAGATGAAGAGGCTTACAAACTTTATCACTGCTGCCTACGACCCGGACTTTGCAGGTGATGATAAAATAATTTTTTCTTCATATGAGTTTGGCTCTATAACAGTAAGAATGCTGGATAACGTTTCGCAGATTTATGATACTTCTAAAATAAGCAGGAAGATAGATTATACTACTAAAGGACAAGTTTGGGATTTTACTAAGATAGAATCTAACCCGAAAAAAAATCAATTAAAGTATTCCAAAGATTATTCATTGGATATTGCAACAACTTCACTTTCTACTGACCCTGTTTTCGGAACTAATGCCGGAGGAATAGTTTCACTGAGTGATATTCTTAGCAATGAAAAATATTATATACTTCTTTTTAATAATTCAGATTCGCAGTCCGAATTCTGGAAAAGTTTTAATATTGCAATTTCAAAAGTCTCATTGGAAAAAAGACTCAACTATGCTTACGGAATTTATCACTTATCCGGCAAAAGATATGACTTAACTGAAAGTGATGTTTCTTATTACGAGAGAATTTACGGAGGCTATTTAACTTTTTCATATCCGCTTTCATTCTTTAAAAGAATTGAAACATCAACTAATTTGGCAGAGTCAAATAAAAATATTGACTTCCTTGATAACACCCGCTCGCTTTTATTATCTAACTCAATCAGTTATGTGCAGGATAATGCATTATGGACTTACACGGGTCCGATTGATGGTGAGAGGTTCAACCTTACATTAGGCTATACATCGGATATTGATAACTCAAACTTGAATTACTACAGCGTACTTTTCGATTACAGAAAATATTTCAGACTATCGCAAACGGTTGCTCTTGCATTCAGAGGGCAGTATTTCATGAATGAAGGAAAGGCTCCGAGAAGATTTTTCATGGGAGGAAGCTGGTCGTTACGCGGATGGGATAGAAATTCATTGCGCGGCAGTAAGCTCTGGCAGACAAATGTTGAACTTCGCTTTCCGTTTATCAACGCTCTGTTGTTAAGATTTCCACTCGGAATAAATCTCGGTTTCCCGGGAATACGCGGAGCCCTATATATGGATGCAGGAAACACATGGGATACATTTGATGCTTACGGTGAAACAAAGGGCAGCATAGGCGGCGGACTAAGATTAAACCTTTTTGGGTTAATTGGTTTAAGATATGATATAGGAAAAAGGATTGAACAAAACTTTACCAAGTTTCAGTCAGGGTTGTATCAGCAGTTTTATTTTGGCTGGGATTTTTAAATTGGCTCTACACCTTTGCAGAAAAAATCCATCACTCTGCCCGCTATATAATCGGCAAGGTCGTTAAAATCTTTCGGGTTATATTCAAAGCTCGGCATTGCAGGTACAATATTTCCGCCGGCATCCATTATCTTGCGCATGTTATCAAGATGAAGTTTGTTTATAGGAGTTTCTCTTGGTACGATGACGAGTGGTTTAGAATATGAAAAAGCAAAGTCAGCAGATTTCTCAATTAAGTTTTTGCAGTCGCCGCATGCTATTCCGGAAACATAATTCATTGCACAAGGGCAAATAATCATTCCGTGACAATCATATCCTGTGTTAAAAATTTCGGATTTTAAATCTAAGTTGTTATGAAATTTTACGTTAGATTTTAAGAGGAGAACATCAGGAAAAAGTGTGTTCAGGTTGCACTTCGTAATATCAATTCCGCACTCATTCATCAGGGTATAATGTCCGTATTCACTAACAATTATATCTACATTAAATTCGTTTATCAATAAAGCGTGAAGCATTCTTAAGCTGTATATTGCGCCGCTTGTTCCGGTGATGCCGAGTATAATATTTTTTCCGCTGCCGTTAACACTTTTGATTAAAGTTTTTGTTTCGGTTTTTGCTTCTGCTTGTGCCATTATATTAGTTCCTGTTGATTAAAAATGCAACGCCGAGAAAAACAACTACGGCTCCAATTACAAAAATAACATTTTGGAAAACAAAAATCTGAATAATAAATATTAACGCCCCCAGAAGCATATTGAACATCACTTCGCCGAACTTTGATGCAGAATTAAACCGCGAGCTATCCATTGCAAACGGCAAACGCTTATCTACAGTAAGGAAAACTGTATTTAGTAAATAAATAGCAGCGGTTATATAGGCAAGGTTTGCAAATATTGTTATACCATCAAGTTTAAAGCTTAAGAGAATACTTATTAATATTAGCAGTGGGAAATAAAAATTCGAGTAAATAAATTTTGCAATGCCCAGATTAAGATGATGCGGATTATCAATCGGCAGCATTTGAAATATCATTTCTGAATTTTGCGAGTGCTCGTCCGCGATTCTTGTATTAGAGTAAAGCATCCTTACGCTAAGTATGGTCATAAATGTAATCGAAGGGCTTAAAACCATCAGTGAATTATTCACAAGGCTTCCCATGTTTTTCATACTGTTTATAGTAAGAAAGTCTGCTCCGGCAAAAACACCAATAACACAGAATATTATCGGAAATAAAAGCAGCGGGAAATATTTTGTTCGCAGAAATCTTGAATTGCGAAGTTGGTTGCCAAGCAAATCGTACGATGCAGTCTGTATATTATTTCTTAAAATATGTTTGTGAACGAAATTATTCCAGAATGCAAAACTGATTCTGGCTTTCTTCTTTTTCTTCTTTCTTTCAATCTTTGAAATTTTGCCCTGCAGCTCAAAATATTTTGTTGACATAAATTTATACAAGCCAAAATAAACAACGACGGCTACTGCTATGATAATGGGAAGCAAAAGAGGATTGTAAATTGCTTTAGCAAAAAAAACCTGCGGAAGATACCGGACAATTTCAATTTCGAGAATATCTTTCTTTCCTGCCCGAAATGCTTTTGAGGATGCCGTAGAAGAATACATTACGAAAAAGAAAAAAATCATCTGAAGGACATATACAAAAACATTTGATTTTTCCGCAAAGGCATTCAACACAATAACATAAAGAGAGAGTAAAATCCCCATGAAGGTAAAATTGAAAAGCAGTGAACACAATAAAAACAGTGCGACCTTTTCAATACTTCCCGTATACACATAGAAAAAAATTAATTGAGATATGGATGAGACAACGAAGAAAGCAAGTATCATCAGTGAGGCAGAGGCAAACTTTGCAGTAAAGAAGCTTTTTTGTTTCAGGGGAAGATTTATTAATCCTTCAAAATAATTTTTTGCAAGAAAAAGATTATCGAAGTCGTTAAGAACAACGAAAGAAATAAAAAAAATATTTATTGAAAATGATAATGCCGCAAAACTGAACTCATTAAAACCGTTAAAGTTATTGAAAGATAAAATTCCGTTCGTAAATAAATAAGTTACCATCAATCCGATAAATTTCTTTTTACCGTTTTTGTTCTTATCTCTGAAATCCAACGAGACAAATAACCTAAATAATTTTTTAAACTGTTTCATTATTTATTCTTGTTCTGATTAAGCTCGTTCATTTTTTTTCTGTAAACATCCACTGCCTTTAAGTGGTCTGCATAGTTTTCCGTAAATGTGTGTCCGCCCTCACCTGTAGCTACAAAGAAAATAAAATTATGGCTCTCCGGATTTATCGCTGCTTTGATAGACGAAATTGATGGATTATTTATTGGTCCCGGCGGCAACCCTTTTATTATATAAGTATTGTAATCTGATTTTATGTGCAAGTCATCATATGTCAGCCGTCTTTTCCATTCCGGCAATGCATATTGAACGGTCGGGTCAGCTTCAAGTTTCATGTTCTTTCTTATTCTGTTATAATACACCCCTGCTACGCGCGACTTCTCATCTTCTTTTCTTGTCTCACCTTCCACTATAGATGCCATTTTCATCACGTTGTAAAAATTCAGTTTCTTTGATGCAATTGAATCCATTATTTCAGAATTATTGAAAACTCTTTTTCTGAATTCATTGAATAAAATTTTCACTAATCCTTTTTCGGTAATGTCTAATGGAACGTCATAGGTATCGGGATACAAAAATCCTTCCAATGATTTCACGGAATCCTTCAGTCCCAGTAAATTTATTAAAGAATCATTCTTTGCTTCTTCAATAAATTTATCTCTGTTCAAGCCAAGATATTTCTCGGCATATTTCCCAATTTGCTTTATCGTTAGTCCTTCGTTAACAGTAAACTTTATGGATTGTGAAATACTAGGGTCTGTTATAATATTCAGTACATCAAGATTCGTCATTCCCGTTTTGAAAATATATCTGCGAGAAATAACTTTATCTGTCTTACCTGTAAGCTTCGCGATAACTTTAAGTACAAAAGAGCTTGAGATAATATCATTATCCTTTAACTCTTTAGCAATTTCAGAAAAATTTTCACCTGGGCGGATATCAAACTCTTTATCTTTGCTGTCCTTCCATTTGTACTTGGAATACAATCCCTGCTGGACAATAAAACCCAACAAAAAAATATTAAACGCTGATAAAATAATTAAATATTTCTGGAAAACTTTCCGCGGATTTCCGGCAGAAAATTTTCTTACTATATCAAGTACTGTATTATTATTGAGAAGGCTGTTTAACATTTTTATATAAATTCAAAAGGCGGAGCATATATCTCCGCCCTTGCAAAAAATTTGGATTCATTTAAAATCAGTGTGATCAGCGATTCGTACCAGTCGTATCGCTCACACTCTTGAGCATTTCCATAGCCTTAGTATCGGCTGGCTTCAAAGTAATGTATCTTTCTAAATATTTCTTAGCTTCGGGCTTATTGTTTTGTGATTTATAAAAACCACCTAAAGCAGAAAGCGCTTCTTTAAAATCCGGATATAGTTCAACTGCCTTCAATAAGTTTTTCTCGTAATTCTTTGCATCGTTTGAGCTGCCATATACAATAGCCATCAGATAATAAGTAAGCGATGATTTGTTATCCATATTTACCAATTGATTCAATACATTCAACGCCTGATTTTGCATTCCTTTTTGATTTATGAATTGCCCTACGTAATCAATTCCGCTATTCACTTCTTTTGATAATATGTGAGTTGAGTCGGGCTTAAACTTAAACACTTCCATTATTTCCTGCGCACTATTATCATCAGGACTGATAAATAAAGGTGTTTGGTTTACAACTCTATACCACTCTCGTAAAAACGCTAAGTAGGCAACATTATTCTTCTTCAGATATTCTCTCATATACTCTACGTAATTCTTATCGTGAAGTTTGTTTATAAGCTCGGGTGTTACAAGCCCGGCAACATCTACAATTTTTCTCTGACTGTAGAAAGCTATTGCACCTACATCGTGCGTACCTATGATGTCGGTTTCTTTTGTATTATCGCGAATCCATTTAGCAGCAACTACCTGTCTATCGTTAATATATTTACATTCATCGGCGTATGATTTTTTGTTGTTTATGTAATTCTGGACACTCATAAATAATATCACTAAAATAATCACAAAGCTTACTCCGTTAGCAACCTGTTTGCTATTTAAAAATGAAGCAATCAATTTTGCCAACTCACGAAATCCCGTCATAGAAACTAAAATCATAAACGGAATAATCGGCATCATGTACCTGCCGAATCTGTGCGCATAAGGAAGCTTGTACCAGTAAATAAATACCAGTGCGAGAGCAAAAACTATGTATAGAAAATTCGGATTGTATTTTTTCTTTACAGTATCAAAAATTAATTTGAGAACGGAAATTATAAATCCAAACATAATAATTCCGTATGCTCCAGATGTAAAATAATCCCATACTTCTCCCTGTAAAAAAGCCGAACGGCTTCTGAACTCAGGGGCATAATAAGTAAGCTTTGCGTTGTATGTATTGGGTAAAATTGAACCCGAAAGTTTTAAATTCAATCCGAAGTAAGCGATAATTATAACGGCGAAGATTCCACCCATTTTCATCAGTTCCGATTTCGTAAATAATTTTATGCTCTTATCTTTCTTTGAGAGATAAACACACCACATATAATCTAAAATTAATGCTCCGAGGAATGCAGTAGCATCGGGTCGAGTCCATAAAATCAATCCTGCAAAAACCGCTGTAGCTACTACCTGCCGTTTTTTATATGAGTATGCCGTGATTAAAAGTAAAAATATAAACATCGTGGTTTCCATTCCTGAATCGGCAATGAAATTCATCCATTTATCTGCGACAAAAATCGCGGAGCAAAGAATTGCAAAAATATTTTCTTTTGCAAATTCAAACGAGCTTAATCTATAGAACCAAATTCCCGAAAGAATTAAAAATATTATTCCGAATGTATAGCTTAGTACCATTTCATTTTTTGTAATCAAAAATCCGACTGCAAGTATCATTGTATAAATCGGAGAGGTAGAGCCGGCTGTGGACATTTCATTTTTGAAATATGAAAAGCTGCCATACTCAGCGAGGTTTTTTGCAAACGTTAAATGTATCCACGGGTCATCGAGCGGAAAACCATTGTAACCATTAACGGAGTTTGCCGAGATTAAATAAATCACAGCTAGCAAGACCGATAACGCAGCGATTGAAAAATATATTATGTATGATTGGGTTTTGTTTGGTTCGAAAGGTATTTCTATGTTAACCTTTTCGATTGCAGGTTTCTTGTTTTCTGCCTTCTTATTTTTAGCCATTTTATAAATTACTTACAGATAAAAGTAATTTCAATTTACTTTTTTTTATGTCTTTAATCTTCTTATATTTCAATCACTTATGGCTCCTGTAAAAATTCTTGTTGTTTTGTTCTCTTTGGTTAATGTCGGGCAAATTGTCATGATGTCCGGAGGCAACGTTGAAAAAGTTCGTCTGACCAGACTTCTTAAAAATTTAAACATAGATTTCAATATTTACCCCGGATTTACAATTTCCATTTTCATATTTTTTGTGCTTATTTTTGCTATTTTTGCGTTTTTAAAGCATTATAGCAATTACAAGGAACATTATTCATCTATGCTCCGTTTTCTTATTGTAGTAAATCTTTTAGTCGCCTTTGTAGCGGTCTGCTTCAATTTTTTCATTTACTTCCTTAAGGGTTAAATGGAAAGGGTAAAATTAAACATTGAAGATGGCTTTGCGTATAATTAATTTATAAAAACATTAAGCTTATGAAACACTATTATAAATTCGCTTTACTTCTTGTAATTACCCTCTTAATGGGATTTAAAGCAGCAGCAGCAGATGAAATTACTTTTGAAAAAGGTAACTTCAACGAAATTCTAAAAAAAGCAAAAGACCAGAATAAAATTGTAATGATTGATTTCGTTACGGACTGGTGCATCTGGTGTAAACATCTCGATATGAGAGTTTATAACAATCAGGAAGTTGTTGACTATGCTACTAAGCATCAAATAAACTGGAAGACTGATGCTGAAAAAGACGGCAAAGATCTTGCAAAAAAATACGGAGTATCAGGTTATCCGACTTTAGTTTTTGTTGATGGAGATGGAAATGAAATTGACAAGATTGTAGGTTTTTATCCTGCGCCCGATTTTCTTGAGAACATCAAAAAAATTAATGAACGTAAAAGCACGTTATCATATCTTCAAACACAATACGCTAACAATAAAACTGACATCAAAACAAATCTTGACCTTGCTACAAAATTAGTTGAGCAGGATAAAGGCGCAGATGCAAAGCAATATTTAAATTTCATTATTTCAAAAGACCCATCGAATGCAGTAGGGTATACAGATGATGCAGCATTAACTCTAGCAATGATTTCCGCAAAAGATAAAAAACCGGAAGCGTACATTACAGAGGTTTCAGCATTACTTGATAAATATCCGACTACAAATATGCAGAAAGATGCTAATGTATTTTTAGCAGATAAATACATGGAAGCAAATAATGAAGAAAAAGCGTTTGAATTATATACAGGTCTTGTGCAGAAGTATCCAAAAGATGACATGGTGAATTTTTATATGGGACAATATTACCTCGGCAAAGCAAGAAAAACAAACGGTGATACAACTGCAACTTCTGAACAATTAGCAGAAGCAGTTAAAAATGTTGATATGAGTATTCCTTATTTTACCGGTGGAATATTTGAAGCAAGTGCCGATAATATAAAAGCAGACTTACTTTATAAAATGGGTGATATGGATAATGCAAAGCTTGCAATAGATAGAACAATTCAGTTGTGGCCTGACAATAAAACTTACAACAAAACAAAAACAAAAGTTTACGGCAGTAATTAATTTTTAATTTAGAATTTTATTTTAAACCTGATAGTTTGTTCTGTCAGGTTTTTTTATGTAAAAAAATATGAGTGAATACAACAAAGAATTTATGGATGAGGCAGTAAGGCAATCCAGAGAAAATGTAGAAAACGGAAAAGGTGGACCCTTCGGAGCTGTAATAGTAAAAGATGGGAAAATAATTGCAAGAGGAAGTAATAAAGTTACAACTAAAAATGACCCGACTGCTCATGCAGAAGTGGAAACAATCCGCGAGGCATGTAAAAATCTTGAGACGTTCAACTTAGCAGGCTGCGAAATTTACACAAGCTGCGAGCCGTGCCCTATGTGCCTTGCCGCAATCTACTGGGCGCGCTTAGATAAAATTTATTACGCTAATAATAAACATCACGCTGCTGAAATTGGCTTCGATGATAAATTTATTTATGATGAATTGGATTTAGCGCACGATGCAAGAAAAATTCCGATGCTGCATTATCATTCAGATGAAGCGCTTGAAGTGTTTAAAGCATGGACTGAAAACGAAGGGAAGACAGAGTACTAATAGGTAACTATCAATAATTATATTGTAGAGACGCAATGTTTTGCGTCTCCTATAAGACCCTACATCAAATAAACATTCTTATCACAATTCCGCAAAGAGCAGCGCCAAGAATAAGATATAAAGTACTGAACTTAGCTTTGAAAAGAATAGCGATACTGATAACAAATATTATTATTGTAGGAATATCAATCAGCGCTCCCCATGCAAGATTGTAGGCAGTAGAGAGTATTGCTCCTATCGCGGCGGCGTTTGCGCCTTTAATAAAAGCTTTGAGATAGAAGTTATCTTTATATCTATTGATACCGTGAGCAAGAATCACAACGATAATAAACGTCGGCAGAAAAATACAAACCGTGCTGACAATCGAGCCAAGAAATCCCGCTGTTAAATAACCAATAAAAGTCGAAGTAATTACAACCGGTCCCGGCGTAATATTCCCAAATGAAATTCCTGCGAGAAATTGTGTCTGTGTAAGCCAGTGATAATTATTTACGACATCCTGCTGAAGCACTCCGATAATTACAAATCCGCTTCCATAGGTTAAGCTGCCTGTTTTTAAAAATACAAATGCTAAATCTAAAAGTTTACTCCCCGCAATATCCATCTTCTGTGTAAGAAATGCTAACGGCGAGGCAAATAATAGTGGCAAGAAATTTACGCCCTTGGTTTTCTTATTTGTAATAGAATAATAGAGTAAAGAAATCAATGCAGAGGAAACTATCAGATATAAAATCGGGACTTTAAAAAATATTGTAAGAGCGATAGATAAGAAAAAAATTATATGCAGGAAATAATCTTTCTTCATTACGTTTCTGCTTAGCTTTATTCCCGAGTGGAGAATAATTGCAATGATTGCAGGGCTTATACCATAGAGAGCATTTTGCAAATAACTTATATCGCTGTATCTTTCATACACTATTGAAAAAGCTAGAACGAGCAAATAGGAGGGCAATACGATTGCCAATCCGCAAAGAAATGCTCCCGGAATCCCGAATTTAAAAAATCCGTTATATACACCTACCTGAAATGCCATAGGTCCCGGCGCAATCTGTGAGTAACCGAAAATATTTTCAAACTCCTCTTTCTCAAGCCAGCCGCGTTTCTCAACGAGGTCTGTTCTTATTGTGTTAATTATTGCAAGCGGTCCGCCGAATGCAGTTGAGCCAACGTATAAATAATATTTGAATAATTCCCAAAGCGTCAAATTTTTATGCTCTCCTTTTTTATAAACGGCTGTACTAAATTTGAATGTCTTTTATTCAAATGTCTTAATGTAGAAATAACTGCGCGACTAACAATCTTGGTCTCATCAGACAATAATTCTTTCAAAAACTCCAATGCCTTAACCGGATATTTATGTCCAAAGCTGTTATTGAACGTCATTGCAATATTCCACTTTACATGCTCATTTTTTATCTTAAGCCATTTTTTTAGTTGAGTAAAAACTTCTTCGCTGTGATGGTTGCCAAGATGTGAGCCGAGTATAAACGGACCTAAATTCTTTTTCACATATACAGATGAATCACTCATTAACGGTTCAAGTATTTCAAAAGCATTTTTTAATTTTGATTTATCTTTATCATCTGAATACGCCAGAGCAGAAAACACAACTGCCCTTCTTACATTTTCCGATTTATGCTTTGCCCAGGTAAGAAATGTTTTATATAGCTCCGGATTTTCTTTCAGCACATTGATAAAAGCTCCTGCTGCGTATTCACGAACTTCCCAGTTATCACTATCTGCAATTTTTAAAAGTATGTCTTTTGTTTCCTTTTTGTTGTGCTTATATCCCCGCCACACAATTGAAATTCCTATCTCATGTGCAACAACTTCTTTCATTGAACAATATTTCTTTCCTAAATCAAAAAACGTTTTATCTTTTTTTCTCGTGTCTACAATTTTAGAAATAGATTTTACGAGTTCTTTTTCCGTGAATCTTTTTATATCGGTCTTGGGTGTTCCGGCGTGTTTTGTTTTGAGTGAGTCGAGATATGAAATTAATTTATCGTAATCATTCTTTTCAATGAATGAAAAAATTTCTTTCTTTGTTTTGTCATCGAGCATTTACGAAGTTATGCACAAAATCAAAAAATAAAAAGATAGAAACAAAAAACCCTTTGAAGATTTTTTCTGCAAAGGGTTCTTATACTTATTACGTTATACTTTCCACTTAATACTATTGAAGATTACTTCGCTTTTTCATCATAGGCTTTCTTCACATATCCTGTAAGAAAACTTGATGTAGGGTTTATTACTAAACCTTTATCCATTGCTGTCTTTGCTTCAGGTAACTTACCCTGGTCAATATGGCATAATGCAAGATAACCATAAGCTGCATCATTTCCCCAGTCAGGAAGAGTTTCATCTGTATTTTTTATTAATCCAAAAAGCTCAATTGATTTTTCAAATAAAGGCTGCGCCAGATCTGTTCCGCCGCCGAAAGCTGCAGGAGTGTAAAATGTTGCAATACCCTTTACAAGATAAAATCTTGGATTAGTTGGGTCGAGCTTTTTAGCAGTTTCTTCTGCAGTTTGTACATCTGCAATAATGCTTTGCATCTTATCCATTTCATATTGGAAGCGATTATACTCCAACGACATTTTTAGAACGTATGCGTCGGCAAAGTTATCTCTTTCAATTGTTGACTTCTCAAGTAAGTCCAGACCTGACTGTGTATATTTTTTCACTTTATCATTATCTTTGGCAAGCATACCCGATGTTGCAATATTATAATCGCAGAGAGCAAGGTAATAATTTACGAGCCAGACATTTTTCTTTAACTGAAGAATTCTTTCGAACTCACCGCGTGATTTTACCATTTCTTTTTCATCATATTTATCCATTGCGGATTTGAAATTCTTCTTGGCTTTTACAATTGCTTTCGAGAAATCATCATCGGCTTTTAACACAGTATTCAAACCGAATGTGATTAGAAGTAATACTAATAATAATGTTTTTTTCATTTTATGATTTATGTTAGGATTTATTTTTTTTATTAAAAATTAAAGTTGAAGCCCTATGCCGAAGTAAACAATTCTTTTATTCAGCGAAGGTACTTCTGTTTTACTTGTATAATCAAAATTGTAATTATATTGATAAAGATTTTTTTGGTCAAATATATTATTGAATGCTACAAACACCACACAGAACTTATGGAATAGCGAAGTTATGTATTGAAAACGTGCATCAACCTGTGTGTATGTCGGGAATCTATCGCTGTTCCTTTCAGCATATATCGGCGCATAAACATTTTGTACCGGGTCGAATATTGAGCTTGTTACAGGTGTATAAGGCTTACCCGTAGAAAGTCTATAAGTAATACCTACATTTATTGCGTCCGTTACATTATAGCTTCCTGTGAAACTCATATTGTGAGTAATATCATAATCTGATGGAACCTGTGTTGTAGCATCAAGCTGTTTTCTTTTTGAATCGGAGTAAGCATATGAAATCCATCCTGTAAATTTATTCTGCCATTTGTATTTTAAGAATACATCAATACCCTTTGCAGAGCCGCTTCCTGTTGATTTATATTTAAAGTCATTCGGATCCTGCGCAACAAGATTTTTATAATCTTTGTAATATCCTTCAACTCTGAAAACAATATCACCTGCAACGTTAAATTCGTAACCAAGAATGTAATGTATTGCTTCCTCTGCAACTAAATCGTCATTATTTGCTCGTAAATAATTTTGCGGAGTTGCGTACTGGTGATACATTCCAACAGCGGCTCTTATAACATTGAACTGCGCAATTTCATATCCCATGGAGAGGCGCGGGTCAAAGCTGATTTTTTTAGAGAGTGTATGGTAGTCACTTCTGAAACCCGTGATGGCAAAAAACTTATCTGTCAGTCTCATTTCTGTTTCTACAAATGCGCCGATTCTTCCTGAGTTTGCGCTTGAATCAATATTATACGCTAAGGCATTAGGTCTCAGATTGTAAGAAAATGCAGGGACTGTACCGCTCACCTGATTTTCAAGATACTCATACTCTACTCCGGCATTCAAATTTGTTTTCTGACTTATCGGCTGAGTATAATCTACTCTTCCCTTGCCATAATAATCTTTTGTTCTGGTATCAAGTACACCGTAATTTAATTTTCTGTTATATAAACTTAATGATGTTGATGCGCTTAATATCGATGCAGGTGAAGGCGCAAATGAAATTTTGTAGTTAGCAAAATAATTATCGGATTGTGAATTAAAGAATCCATCATACGAAGGACTGGCATTTCTTATTCCGATTTTATCTCCTGAGTAATTTGCATACAGTTTCATGTTTCCGGTTGTTCCGAATTTATAAGCAAGTGTTCCGCCTATACCGTTTGCTTCGGGGACTTTACTGTAGTCAGCAGCGATTCCGTTTAAATCAAAGAAGGGTTTTAAATAACTTTGGCTAAGTGAAAACGTTCCGCCAAATTTTGAATTCTTAGATAAATATACTCCCGATAATCCTGCAGAGCCTACACCTACAACTGCAAACATTCCTGTTGTTGTAGGCATGTCATACGATCTTAAATCAAGCACAGCAGAAAGCGCATTACCATACTTAGCAGAGAATCCTCCGCTTGTAAAATTAATTCCCTTTAGGCTCCAAGGATTTACAGTGGAGAAAGATGAAGTGTTATATGAATCATCAAAGATAAAAGGATTGTATAAGGTTGCCTGATCTAAAATTGTAATAACTTCATCGGGGTCGCCGCCGCGAACAGTGATTCGGCTTCCTTCATTAACCTGGTTTGAACCGGGGAAAGTTGTAAGCGCGCGATACAAGTCTGCGTTTGCTCCGGGAATTCTTACGATTTCCAGAGGAGTTAATGTAACCTTTGAATTTTCACCCGAGGTAAACGAGCTTGCGGTAACAAGTATTTGCTCGGTCGTTGTTATATTTTTCTTAAGCTTTATGTCGAGCGTAATATTCAGTCCCGCTTCAAGATTGACTTCCTGAGTATGAGTTGAGTAATCTACAGCTGTGACTATTAATTTATACGTTCCGGTTTTTTCAGTTTCAAATTCGAACACACCTTTTTCATCGGATGTAGCGCCATCTATAGTTCCTTCAAGAACTAAGTTGGCTCCGTTGACAGGTTTGTTATCTTCGCCTTTTATTGTGCCGGATATTTTTATTATACTTACTGCAGTTGAATCCGCTGCAAAAGTTTTTGTACATAAAATTATGAGAAGTAAAAGAGTAAATAAATATTTCATGCTGTGGTTTATATATTATAAAAAATTAGAATTTTAATTTATCAATTTCTTTAGCGATTTTTATATCACGTGATGATAATCCTTTAACATCATGCGATGAAAAAGAAACATCTATAGAAGCGTATTTCATTGTAAGAAAATCGGGATGGTGATCATGCGCTTGGCAAAGCGCACCTATTGAAGTTGCTAAGCCCATAGTTTGAGGGAATCCTTTGGTTTTAAATAGTCTTACGATTGAAGTCCCTTTAAGTTTCCAATCCTTAAGTTTCTTAAGACTTTGAATTACTTCTGTTTTGCTGAGTTTATCGGTATTCTTAACTATTTTCTTTTCCATTTTGATTTTGTTTACTGTTATTTAATAATTGTTCTAGGTTTTTTATATAAGCCTCAAAGGCTTTATGTCCTTTAGCAGTAATCTTGTATCTTGATACAGGCTTTCTTTCTATGAAATTTTTCTTTACAGAAATATATCCAGCCTCTTCAAGTTTTCGTAAGTGCACACTCAGATTGCCGTCCGTCGCATTTACTTTTTCTTTTAAGAAAGTAAACTCGGCTTCTTCAACTGTAACAAGCACAGCCATAATTGCCGTTCTTATCCGCGAGTGTAGTACATCATCTATTTGCTGGTAATCAAAATTACTCATTCTATATCCTAGGCGTTTGCAGCGTTAAGAGTTAATTCTTTTTTCCATTTTGAAAATAAGATTATTCCCGGAATAACCTGAAGTAATAAAAGTAAAATTCCGTGAACGAGCAATACTCTCATATCCTGAATAAAAAACATCCATGATGCGCCAAGCCACCAAAGCATTGCAAATACCTTGAGCATTTTATCTGAGTAAACTACACCGCATATAAAATATCCCATGCCAAGAAGAATAGCTATTAAAGGACAGATAGCAAAATATGAAATTGAATGTGAAATCTGTCCGGATGTTATCAGCACAAGCGCCGCTAAACCAACTGCTGCCCAGACACCGTTAATAACTTTTTTGCCGAGTATTTTATTTTTTTCTTTTCGTGAATCTTTATATCCCCAGTAAATGGAAATAATCCATCCCGCTGCCATAAGCGGAAGCCAGATAAAATTTCCGTTGTATTCAGTTTTAACATTTGAATTTATATATGAAGCTATGCAGGAGAACGAAGCAATTAATCCCCATAGTATATAATATTTTCCATTATCTAAAGTTGCGCTTCTGCTCTCCCGCATTATTTTTTTTATGAAGAGAATTTCCGATTCTAAATTTGTGTTGTCTGTATTTATATCACTATTCATATCATTTAGCTTTTGCGTTCTGAAATTTTTTGTTTAATATAAAGCCCGGTATTACCTGAAGAGTAATGATTAACACTGCATAACCAAGAAGGGAGTGTATAGCAAGATTTTTATCCATCGTCATTCCGAAAAGCGCGAGCGCCCCAATCCACCACGCGAAGCCTAGATTCCTTATCATTTTATTATCCACAATCGAGCCAATCATAAAATACATCATCCCTAAAATTACACACATTGAAGGGCAGATAGCATAAGCCGAGTAAACTTTGCCCAACGGCGCGATGAATCCGAAAATAACCATTGCCACATTACATGCAATTATAACTTTGTGCACGAGGGATTCATTCAATGCCTTCGTTGGCTTTGTGATTCCTTTTTTGCGTTCGTAAACTCCAATGGCATAAGAGCAAATCCATCCGAAGACGACAATGCAAATCCATGCGTAGTAGATTTGGTTACCCGCGTTCGTTAAGATTGCAAAGTATGTATTGATGATTCCGAAGAAAACGAGAATTCCCCACATTATAAAATGCCAGCCGTTAATAACAATTTGCGGCCGGGAATTCTCCATTACGGATTTTATGTAGCTAAGATCAGATTGAACTTCTGTTTCGTTCATAAAGCACTTTGTTTTATAAAGTTCTTTACGAAGTTAAAATTATTAAGTTTCAAAAGCAAGGATTTTCGTTTGCCATTCCTCGTTAATAGTTGCCCGGCTAGGTAATTTTCCGTTTAAAGTATTAATTTACCAACAAAAAACCCAACTCTAAACAAATAGAATCGGGCTTAATTGTTTCTCCGATAAACGGATAACGAAAAACTAATAACGATATTTTATTATCCTAAAGCTTCATCTACATTCGTATAATCATATCCAAATGCATCAGCTACGCCTTTGTAAGTTATCTTTCCGTCAATCATATTCAGTCCTAACTTAATCTCATTGTTTTCTTTGCAAGCTCTTAAGTATCCTTTATTAGCTATTTCAACTGCATAAGGAAGTGTTGCATTCGTCAAAGCAAGCGTAGATGTGAACGGCACTGCGCCCGGCATATTTGCTACGCAATAGTGAACGATTCCGTCAACAACGTATGTAGGATTTTCGTGTGTAGTAGGCTTACATGTCTCGATGCAGCCGCCCTGATCAACAGATACGTCAACAACAACAGCGCCCGGCTTCATAATTTTTAACATATCACGTGTAACTAAGTGTGGAGCTTTTGCGCCGGCGATTAAAACTGCGCCGATAACAAGGTCAGCTTTTCTTACGCACTCCCTTATATTTCCAACATTGCTCATCATAGTAGTTACATTCTTCGGCATAACGTCATCAAGGTATCTCAATCTTGTTAGGTTGTTATCTAAAATTGTAACTCTTGCGCCAAAGCCTGCAGCAATCTTTGCAGCGTTAGTACCAACGATACCGCCGCCAAGAACTACTACGTATCCCGGTTCAACTCCCGGTACGCCGCCAAGTAAAACTCCGCGTCCGCCCATTGTTCTCTCAAGATATTTTGCGCCTTCCTGTGATGCCATTCTTCCGGCAACTTCACTCATTGGAATTAATAATGGAAGTGAGTTGTCTTCTTTCTGAACGGTTTCATATGCGATAGCAATACATTTTGATTTCATCATTGCAACGGTCAAATCTTTTGACGATGCAAAGTGAAAATATGTAAATACTGTTTGTCCTTTTCTTATTAAATTGTATTCAGGTTTTATCGGCTCTTTTACTTTCATTATCATATCAGCCGTATCGAATATCTGCTTAGGAGTGTTAAGAATTGTTGCTCCTGCTTTTTTGTATTCTGCATCTGTAAATCCGCTGCCCATGCCTGCGTTTTTTTCTACAAAAACTTTGTGACCGTTTTTCTTTAAGACTTCCGCTCCTGTAGGTGTAAGCGCAACTCTGTTCTCATTGGTCTTTATCTCTTTTGGAACTCCGATTTTCATTATAGTGTAGGTTTAGATTTGTTATTTGTTTTATAAAATACTTTAATTGGATATGTTATTCAATGAAGAAGGAAAGGGGGAATAAATAAAAAAGTAACCCATTAACATTTATTGTGCCTAGTTTTCAAAATTAAATTTTAAATTATGATTTAAATCATAGTTTAAGTTTTGAACACTTGTTAATTTTGTTAAGTTTGGAATTACAAATTACAGAGTTTAATTAAAATAGTTCTCAGGTAAGAATAGGTAATTATTTTAACACTTCATGCAGTTCAATCCCCCTAATGGCACAAGAGTATTGAATCCGCGTAAGGCGGTTTTAAGTTTATTAAAAAACTTTATAAATGAGCATCATGATATATTCAGCTTATTTATAAGATAAATATATTATGAAAAAAATCATTATAGTAATTTTATTGAGTATAGCATCCTTATCCTCCGCGCAATTTATAGTGCAGAATACACCTGCGACAAATTATTTGAACAGCATTTCGTCACCATCAAATTCAGTTGCATGGGCGAGTGGAGTCCGATATCAACTAATCAGAACTACTAATGGAGGTGATACCTGGCTTTCTGCTTTGGGAAACATTCCTTCCACTTATACTTTGTTTAATATATGGGCGGTTGATTATTTAACAGCAAATGTTTGCGTAAGTGACGGACCTTCTACTTTTGGAGCTATTTATAAAACCACAGATGGCGGGAATATATGGGTACGCACATTTTATCAGGTAGGTGGTTTTATTAATGCAGTTTTCTTTATTAACCAGACAACAGGATTTGCTGTGGGCGACCCTGTCGCAGGGAAATGGACATTACTAAAAACATCAAATGGAGGAAATAGCTGGGATTCAACAGGGTTGAATTTTCCTGCTATTAATGGTGAACTTGGGTTGGACAATAGTCTTTTTTATGAGGGTTCAAAAATATGGTTTGGTTCCCAATCCGGAAAAATTTATTCATCAACTAATAATGGAATAAATTGGATAACAAATCAAACGCCTATGAACGGTGTTCAAAAAATTCATTTCAATGATGCGGCAACCGGAAAGGGTCTGGCTATAGATAATTTTTCACATAATCAGTTTTCATTAATAAGAACAATAAATGGTATATCATGGTCTTCTGTAGAAACAGTACTGAATGACGGAATCCCGGGTATTGGAGGATTAACAGGTACTTCAAATTATTGGATAACATATCCAAGTGGAGTATATAAAAGTACAAATGATGGAGATGATTGGAATATCGTATTTAATAACGAAGGCTTCCTAACTATGGTTGATGTTACTGTTTCACGGGAGGGTTCATTGCCTCGCTCTGTATATGCATGCAGGCAGGATGGTAAAATTATAAAAGGTAATACGGATATTTCAAATTCGATTAATTTAATATCAAGTGAAGTTCCTGATAAATTTGAATTAAAACAGAACTATCCAAATCCTTTTAATCCGACTACAAAAATAAATTTTAGTATAAGAAATTCAGGAATTGTTTTGCTAACTATATATAATCAGGCAGGACAGTTTGTAATACAATTAATTAACGAATATAAAACACCCGGAAGCTATAGTGTGAATTTTGATGGTGGAAATTTACCAAGCGGAGTTTATTATTATAAGATGGAAGTTAATAATATTTCTGAAACAAAAAAAATGATTTTAATAAAGTAAGATCATTTACAGAAAGATGAAAAGTTTAAGAATCATCGCAGTAACCATTCTAATATTTATTTCTTATAATATTCCCGCAATTGCCTGTAATTTTCATTTCGAAAACAGTTTTGGAAGTGATTCAACCAAATCAAAAAAGGAGAACGAAAGTTTTGCCGTTAAATTTCAGCATCCCAAAAATAAATTATTTATTGGTTATGGATTTTTACCGGCTCAGGAAAAAACAGGGGTTTTTAATTCAGGCTATATTCTTGATATATATAAAAAAATGAGTTTGGAATCGAGTTTAAGTATCTATTCAAATAATAGGTATTCACTGAATGCAATAACATATTTTCACGCATCTATACCTGAAAATCAGTTTGATTTATATCTTGGAGGTGGATTACAGTTACTTAAGATTTTTGAAGAATTTAGAGTTCGCCCAATTCTATCAGTGAAAGGCGATATAAATTTTAGCTCAAAAATATTTGGCGGAATAAGTTTTGTTCAGCCTTTTTTTCCGGAAACGGCGGCTTATTCTGTTCTGCCGTCCATTCCTTTTCTAATTGTAAATGTTGGATATAAATTTTAGCAGTACTTTTATCAAATTAAATTATGCTTATATGAAGACGAAATATCAGTATCTCTTAGTTTTATGTTTATTTTTCTTATTTTCATCAAGTTCTTTTTCGAAAGAATCATCTGATTCAATACAAGGCAGGTATTCTCAAGATGCTCATAAACACATTACGGCACAGGCAATGGAATTGTTGAAGCATCAATTTCCCTATGTAAATTTTTCATTACTGTCCCAAAATATTGGGGATATGCAGACAAGTAATGGTGGATCTTTTCCGTTTCAAGTTGGAAAAGCTGTAACCGGTGCTTTCAGGGAAGACGAAGAAGATGTCGTTTTTAATATTATGGGTCCTGTAGGAGCTAGTTGGTATGTTAGTAATTCTCATTTTTGGAATGCCGATAACAGGAATGATGGGGACAATAGTCTTACAACTTTAAATGATATTGGTGATTATCCAAATGCATATACAAAAATATGTAGGTATATAGACGGAGACTGGCGTTATTGGAATGGTAATGGTTATGGCGGAAGAAAGTATCTTGAATACTACAATCCTGTTCAGGGAAGAGTATATAATTATAGCTATGCCAAAAGAAGTAATGACCCAAGTGATCCAGGTGGTCTGATTAATTTTTTCAAGACTAAAAAAATATGGCTTGAATCATATTATCCCATATCCTTTCCTTCGCAAATAACATATGTTCAGGCTTATGTTTCATTAGATGACGGAAGATTTCGAAATATAGTATGGGAGCTTGTAGGGAGGATGTGCCACTTACTGGAAGATATGAATGTACCAGCGCATACTCATAATGATGTTCATGTATCTATTCTTGGTGGAGATTGTTACGAGGATTTTATGACTCAAGCGTCTAATTATAATAATTACACATGGTATACTGCTAGCAATAACGGTACATTCACAAATGGAAGTGGAATGATTGACCCTTATGCTATTAACAATCCTGATGAACGTGTTAGATATTTAATGTACACCGCTAATCAGCTTGCAGACCACTGGCCATCGGGTCCGAATTGCTCGGATAATCCTCAGCAACATTTAGGAAATAATGATCTCTATGGCGGCAGTTATCCTATACTTGATACATATTATCAAAATCTAGGACCTACTCCACCATATATTTCAAGTCCTGCACAGGAAGGTGATTATTGTTTTAATCACGCAATAAGAGCAACAGCAGGTTTATTGTACTGGTTTGCAATTGAATCAGGTATAATAAGCAATGATCCCGCTTCTTATCCTCATATTGATAATGTTACCACTACTTCCCCCGATTTAAACGTTTACAGAGGGGAAACAGTAACATTTACCGCTTATCCAAATAATCCTAACTATGTTTATACATGGAGAGCTATATATTGTGATAACAATAACTGCAATTACGTTCCTGCAGGAATGAATATGCCTCAATATGGAAATCAGTTAACAGTTCAAAATGTTAACTATAACACAGTTTATTGTAGAGATGCTTGTGGTACTTTACTAGATGCAGCAATGCCGGCAGCTCTTTATTTTAAAGTAGAAGTTACAGCAAGATTGGGTAGTAATTTTATTAGTTATATTTTTCCTCACGACCCATCAGATTTGCGAAAGGTAATACCTCATGATTTTAACAGACCTTATTCAGGATGTCCTTATGTCTACGTACAAAATGAGGCAGGACAATTTGTTTCAGATAATAACATTCTACACAGGTCAGAGTTTACTGATTTAGCGGGTCAGGATATTTCTGATAGGTATATGCTTACTATTAAACCTGGATTATTTAATAATAAAATCAGCGTAAATTTATTTGAATCGACAATTGATGTTAGTTCAATTAATTCAGTTAAACTTTTAGCAATAGACCATCCTCTCGGAACAAAAATTGGTGTTACAGAAGCTAACGATATTGTAATGTATTATGATGCTGATGTTGAATCACCTGTAAATGCCACGAAAAATCAGATTGAGGATATTACTCAATATATTCAATATCAAAACCCTAGAAGTCATGACACTGTTTCCGGAATTTTCAACGATAGTATCCTTTCTAGTTATGATATACCAGTTTTGAGAAATAAAGTAAAACAAAATAGAGTTAAGTTTAATCCACTATCTCGAGGAATGCAAGATGCAGATAACACAGCTTTAATTATGAAAATAGGTATGGATCCAAACCTTGATCGTCCACCTGTTATCATTCCGGCACCTAAAGACTATGCAGGAACTGTAACAGTGAAGACAGATGCAAACAATCTTACAACTCGCTTTGCCAGAAGAGAAAATCCTTCAGATGTTATTGTTCCTTTCGGGCAAAATGCATCAATAGAAAATGCGAGCATACAATGGAATAGAGATTATGCTTTGTATTATGCTGCTGTGGTAAATATATTTTATGATGGATTTGATGTCATAGAGCTTCCGCTTTCAGAAGCATTGAATTCTGCCAATGTTGACCTTTTAGGAGATTTACAGAATTTAGATGGTTACTACGCAACTCTTGATACTACAGGAATAATTATGCTGAAGTTTGATAATGTAACAAATACTTCGGGAATGATAAGAGATTATATTTTGGAAACTAACGGACAATATGCTGCAAGCACATCACAACAAAGGCTAGGAAGTGCTCCAAAAGTAAATTCAAAAAATTCAACTGAAACCACATTAGGATTTACAAATAAATTAAACGCTAACTTTCCGAATCCTTTTAATCCTACTACAAAAATAAATTATCAGATTAAGAAAGACGGATTTGTAAGCCTGAAGATTTATAATGTAATCGGTCAGCTTGTAAAAGAATTGGTTGGCGAATTTAAAAATGCAGGAAATTATATTGTGGAATTTAATGGAAGTTATCTTGCCAGCGGAACGTATTACTATAGGATTGAAGCAAATGATTTTATCGAAACAAAGAAGATGATTCTGATAAAGTAATTTATAATAAAATTTAAGAAGCAAATAAAGACGGGGCTAAGGCCCCGTTTTAATTTTAAAAAGAACCAAGGTTTCACCCAAACGAAACCTTCAACATTAAACATTGTAAATACAACCATGAAAAGTGAAGCTCTTCGTAATCTTTAAACCTTAAATTACTGTAAAAATAATCTCAATTTTTCACTTAAAATTTAAAAAAGTTGATAAAACAATATTTACTTTCAAAAAAAGGAAGATAGCGAAACCTTCGTTCAAAAAGCTCAAAAACAAACAAAAAAAGCCGTTAAAGATTTCTTCTTAACGGCTTTAAAACGTTAATTTTGATTAGCATTTACCAGCTTTTTGAAAGCGTCGCTCTGAAAATAATATCATTATTTTCACCCTCCTGGAACAGCACTTCCCTATAGAAATTTTTCATTAGCTGAAGCGATAAATTTCCTATGTTATAAACCGGCAATGAAGAACTGAAAGACAGCACCAGATTAGAATTTAATCCCGACGTTTTCTGATAACTTAATCCTAATGTATTATTCCATTTTTCCAAAACAGTAAAG
>JBBRQV010000029.1:0-26116 GCA_038225955.1 Ignavibacteria bacterium
AAACCCTCACACTTCGCTGGCGAATTGTGAGGGTTTTTTGTTTTATATTTTACAAAGAAGTAATTTAAATTCATTTGAAATTGATTTGTTCTTTTCCAATATTAAGCCCGTCCTAATAACCCAATACTCCAAATTTTAAAATTTAAACAATCTTTCAAATGAAAAAAAATTTTCTTTTTGCACTACTTTTTTTATGTTCTGTTTTTTGTTTTTCCCGGTCAGCAAGTGCTCAGGCTATTGGTCAATATACTGTCGGAGGTAATTTAGGGTTTACTTCAATAACTTCCGGTGGCAGCGGAGATAAAAATAGTTTTCATTTTAATGTAGAAGGTTCATACCGCGTTGACTATAAAACATCTGTTGTAAGTACAATCGGTTTTACCAGTTATACAAATTCATCACTTTTAGAAGTCACCGGAAACGGCAGATACGTTTTTAATCCTGCGGAAGAATATAAATTTTTTGGTGAAGTAGGTCTTGGTTCATATACCGTAAAAGTAGATGTACTAGGATTGATTTCACTAAGCCAAAGTTATTTCGGTTTTAATTTAGGCGGAGGAGTCATTAAAAATATTAATGATAAAGTGGGTATTATCGCCAAAGTAAAATATCATAATCCATTAACCGGTTCAGACGGTGCGCTTAACTGGATAAACACTACAGTAGGTGTATACTTTGGTTTATAATTTTTTTATTTCAATATAAGTTACAAAACCCTTGCATAATAAATTGTGTAAGGGTTTTTTGTTTCCTTCCATTAAACTTTTCTTTCCCCACACTGTCATACGCTTATCTCTTATAACTAACCTCAGCCGAAATGAAGAATTTAATTCTCCTTCTCACTGTATTCTTTTTTTCTGAGTCAGCGTTTTCAAGTAATAAGCCGGTTTATATTTCACCTCTGCCAAATTCAGACTATGTGAAAATTTATTCCTCGCTTGTTCTGAAGTTTCCGGTAAAACCTGATTCTCGATATCTTAGCTCCAATTTAATATCCATAGCCGGCGATAAATCCGGAACACATATAGTAAGTTTAAAACTAAGCGATGACGGAACTGCAATAATTATTTCTCATAGTACTCCTTTTGCGCTGGATGAAAAAGTTACTGTTAAAATTAATCCAGTAAAAAATGTTTCAGGTAATTTTTCAGATGAAATAATTTATTCATTCAGAACAGAAAAAAAATCTCTGAAGCTTTCGCCTGAAGAAATTGTAAAATGCGAAATTAATCTTGCGGAGAGTATCCAAAGTAATAATACAAAATCTTTCAGGAATTTTGGAGATCCGCTTCCCATAAATTTCCCCGATATTACAGTTACCAATAACACAAGCCCTTCAAGTGGCGATATTTTTTTGAGTAATTTTGCTTTTACTAATATTGATGTTACTCAGTATCTTACGATTTTAGATAATACAGGTTATCCTGTTTATTATAAAAAAACACCCGGCAATGCATCTGATTTTAAAAAACAGCCGAATGGAAATCTTACTTATTTTGATTGGGTGGCAGTTAAATATTATGAAATGAATTCCTCTTATAATATTATTGATAGCATATATTGCGGGAACGGATACTCAACTGATTTACACGAACTTAGAATTTTGCCTAACGGTCATTATCTTTTAATGAGCTACGACCCGCAAATTGTAAAAATGTCTGATTATATTCCGGGTGGAGATTCTGATGCAACCGTAACAGGCTTAGTTGTACAGGAGCTTGATGCTTCTAAAAATGTTGTGTTCCAATGGAGAAGCTGGGACCATTATTCAATTTTGGATGCAACTCACGAAAACTTAACAGCAGCTTCAATTGATTATGTTCACGGTAATGCAATTGATATGGATACAGACGGCAATCTTTTAATCTCATGCAGACACATGGATGAAATTACAAAGATAAATATTTCTACAGGTGATATTATGTGGAGACTTGGTGGAAAAAATAATCAGTTCACTTTTATAAATGACCCGGATATGTTTTCACATCAGCACGCTTTAAGAAGAATTGCAAACGGTAACATAACTTTGTTCGATAACGGAAATTTTCACTCTACAAATTATTCACGTGCTGTTGAATATAAAGTTGATGAAATAAATAAAACTGTGAAGCTTGTATGGCAGTATAGAAATTCTCCTGATACTTACGGTAATGCAATGGGCTATGTACAACGGCTTACTAACGGAAATACAATTATAGGGTGGGGCGCGGCAAACCCAACAGTAACTGAAGTTACTCCCAATGGTACTAAAGTATTTGAGCTTTCTCTGCCGCAGGGGCAGTTCAGTTATCGGGCATTCAAAGATGACTGGGGAACTAATCAGGTGAAGACAGTTCCTTCCAGCTATAATTTATATCAAAATTATCCAAATCCATTTAATCCTGTAACTAATATTAAATTTGATATTCCAAAAGCAGAAGATGTAAATATAAAAATATTTAATCTGCTCGGGCAAAAAATGGTTGAAGTTGATAAGCCGGGATTACAGGCAGGGACTTACGAATACTCTTTTAACGGTTCCGAGTTTTCAAGTGGAATTTATTTTTATCAGATTCAAACACCTTCTTTCATTGAAACAAAAAGGATGATTCTGGTGAAATAGAAATATAAGAATAACCCTCATAATCAGACCTTTACAATCTGCTTTTAAAGATTGTAAAGGTCTTTTTTGTTTGTTTTTGGGTTTTTCTTTCAGATTGTTTCTTAAGGGTAAGTTTTATAAGTTTTTTTACGTCTATATTAAAAAGATTAAACCTTTTAGTATAGGGTTTGTCTAAGGGTAGATTCACCAAATTCACCCGTTTTACCATTAAAAAACTAAAACCTCAGAGAAATGAAAAATCGTTTCCTTTTTCTCGTCTTTGCTATTTTTTTATTTTCAAACTTTGCTTTCTCAGATTCACAACCTACGCTGTTATTCCCGCTTCAAAATTCAAAACTCAATAAGACCACAACATCTATTTCTATTAAAATTCCCGATAGTGATGTTTCCACGTTTTTAAATAGTAGCTCAATTTTGATAGAAGGTAGTGTTTCGGGAATTCACAGTTTTAAAACGAAAATTATTCAGAGTAATCAAACTTTACTTTTAACTCCTAATGTAAAATTTAATACTAACGAAGCTGTTTCAATTAGTATTAAAAATAATAATTCATCCTCGCAGATTAATTTTTCTTTTGAAACAGAAAAACGCGAAATTAAATATGACCCGTTAGAGTATTTCAAAAAAGAATATGAGTCGCAAGTTAAACCTGATTTTAAAATTCAGAATAGACGTACAAAAAATTACAGAGCAGGTGATACACTTCCAACAGATTTTCCAAATATATCAGTTACTGACTCAGTTGCTCCAAGCCCGGGATATTTATTCCTTACTAATTTTTCATTAACAACTGACCACAGCACAAATTACTTAATGATTCTTGATAATGAAGGAGAGCCGGTTTATTATAAAAAATTGGATACTGCAGCTTATGATTTCAAGAAGCAGCCCAATGGAAATCTGACTTATTATTTCTCAGGGACTCATAAGATTTATGAGATGAATCCATCGTACCAAATAATTGATAGTTTCTCCTGTGGTAATGGTTATGGTACCGACCTGCATGAATTCAGACTTTTGAACAATGGACATGCATTTGTAATAAGTTATGACCCCCAAATTGTAAACATGAGAAATATTGTTCCCTATGGTGATACAGTTGCGACAGTTATAGGATTAATCATTCAGGAACTGGATGAGCATAAAGAGGTCATTTTTCAGTGGAGAAGCTGGGACCATTTTAGTATAACTGACGCTTCATTCGAAGACTTAGGGGCTCATGTAATTGATTATGTTCACGGAAATGCAGTCGAGCTGGATAACGATGGAAATATTTTGCTCTCATGCAGACACATGGATGAAATTACAAAGATAAACAGAAATACAGGCGCAATTATCTGGAGGCTTGGCGGTAAAAATAATCAGTTTACTTTCCTTAATGATACACTTCATTTTTCTCATCAACATGCGGTAAGAAGAATTGCCAATGGTAATATTACTCTTTTTGATAATGGAAATTTCCATCCGGCAAATGAACATAAAACAGATCCGGATACAATAGATTCAGGACTGCCTAATCGTTCTACAATTTTTTCAAGAGCAGTTGAGTATAAACTTGATGAGGTAAATCATATTGCAAATCTTCAGTGGCAATATAGAAATGTACCCGACATATATACTTATGCCATGGGCTATGTACAAAGATTGAATAATGGTAACACTATTATTAGTTGGGGAACGGCATCTCCTACGGTTACTGAAGTTGACCCTCATGGTAATAAAGTTTTTGAATTATCATTGCCTAATGGAATTTGCAGCTATCGTACTACAAGAGATGTGTGGAGTCCGGTTGGTGTATCACCTTCTCCATTGGAAACAGAGATACCAAAAACTTTTAATTTATATCAGAATTATCCAAATCCTTTTAATCCTGTTACAACGATAAAATTTGATATCCCGAAAAGCTCTTTTGTAAAGATTGGTATATATAACTTAATTGGTCAAAAAGTTGAGGAGATAAGAGAAAAAGAAGTTAAACCAGGAACCTATGAATACAAATGGAATGCCGGAAGCTTTGCATCAGGAATTTATTTTTATAAAATAGAAACAAATTCATTTACAGAAACAAAACGAATGATGTTAGTAAAATAAAATTTACCTATAAGTTTAATGTAGTAAAAGTAATAAATCAGAAACCCTTATGCACTAAAGTGTATGAGGGTTTTTTATTAAATCTTTAAAAAGCCTGATAATTAATATCTGGAAAATCCAGAGAGCAAAAAAACTACCTTAAACAAAAAAATGCCCGCCGACCTAAGTCAACGGGCATCCCTCTAAGAAAGGAATCGTAGTATCTCACCTCGATCCCGAAATAAATTAATTTTTTTTTGAAATAAAAACAACACTAAAAATAATTTTTCTATAAAAGCTTACTTTCGGAGGTATTTTTATAAATTTTATTTCTCGCCTTGTATAACTATCTTAACCTTTATGGCAAAAACTATTCAAAAAACACCTGCAAAAGTTGAACCTAAAGCACCAAATCTGGACCGGATTTTGGAAAAATATTTTTGGCTAATTATTCCTGTTTTAGCGATTGTTTATTACATTGTTAGCAAATCTTCATCTGGATTTTATCAGGATGATGAAATGGGTCACTACCTTAATATGCGCGATTTCTGGACGAATCCCGGTGCGATTTTGGGCAACTGGCCTAAAACAGGATACAAGCTTGTGATGGTCCTGCCGAGTCTTATGGGATATCAGGGTGTCCTGTTCTTTAATTCCCTAATTGCTTCGGTTACAGTTTACATGACTTATGTTCTGCTTCGCGAATATAAAATCAATTATGCTTTTTTCGGAGCGTTGATTCTTGCATTGCAGCCTTTATATTTTGATTTATCATTCCGTTCGTATGCGGAAATTTTTTCCGGACTTCTGCTTCTTCTAATAATATATTTCTATAAAAAGGATAAGCTTTTTATAAGCGGGTTAATCTTAGGTTATTTATTTACTGTCCGACAGGAAGTAGCTGTTCTTGGAATTGTGCTTGCAGTTATATTTGCATTGAGGAAAAATTATCTGGCAATAATTTCCATGGGTATTTTTCCGCTTCTATATATGTTTGCGGGATATTTACAATCAGGCGATATGATGTTCATAATTAATGAGATGAAGAATGTCGGCGAAATGGATTTCGGTGGAGCTAACAGAGGCGCATTACATTATTTAAAAGTTTACATTTTTATTGTTGGTCCTGTATGTCTTGCATTATTTTTATCAGGTTATCTGGGCTTTATAGGAAAAAATTTTAAAGATTATTTCAAGAAATATGATTTAGTATATATTGTTTTTACCCTGATGTTTTTTATTCCGGTAGCATTAATGATAAAAGGAGTTAACCCAGGGACGTGGAGATATTTGCTTCCCGTTTCTCCTTTGGCAGCTTTCTTTGCAGTCGTTGGTTTAAATAATCTTTCGGATGCAAAATTCAAAAATATTTTTCTGGGAATTGCAGGAGTTCTTCTTCTGATAACTCTTTCAATGCTATCGTACAAATCTAATGGTTTAGATCTTCTGAATTCCACGGGAAATAGTGTATCTGAATTCACCAAAGTAATCTTCCTTGGTCTATTTGTGGCAGCGGTAATTATTGTAGGGCGTTCGAATATACAACAATATTTAAATACATTAGCAATCGTTGGTATAATATTAGGTACGGGATATTTATATGTGAATTACGAGTCAAGGAAACTTAATCCTGAAAATGAAGCCATTATAGAGATTGGTAAATATGTCAATACTCCTGAAATAAAAGATAAAAATGTTTATTATACGAATAGTAATATTTTATTTTTCGGTGATATTTTTGGGGATAGAGGAAAGAAATTCAAGACTTTAAACATGGAAAATCTTTCAAAAGCAGAGAAAGGTTCAATAATAATTTGGGATACTCATTACGGCTATAGACCTGAATATAAAAAGGATGTTAAACTTGATGTATTAAAAGATTCAGTTAGCTATAAATTGCTGAACCAGTTTATGTCAACAGATAGAAAATTTGCAGCGTATGTTTTTGAAAAGCTAAAATAGAAAATTCAAAGTAATTGATAAAAGACGAAAAGAAAATATTGTTTTTAAATTCAGCACTTACTCTTGAAAATCCTTTTATAAACACTGAAGATGCTCTAGAATGGTTAAAAAAAGAAAACGATAGAATTAATGTCGAGATAAATGAAATTAAATTCAGCGAAATGCCTGACTGGTATTTTGATGGTTCTACAGGAAATTTAAGACACGTATCTGGTAAGTTCTTTTCAATTGAAGGAATACATATTAAAACAAACTGGGGAAATGTTCCTGAATGGACTCAACCGATTATTAATCAACCTGAAGTTGGTTACCTTGGTATTATCACCAAGAAGTTCAATGGTGTTTTGTACTTTTTAATGCAGGCAAAAATTGAACCCGGTAACATAAATTATGTTCAGTTGTCTCCAACTATTCAGGCAACAAAAAGCAATTACTCGCAGGTTCATAAAGGAAAAAAGCCTTTGTATCTTGAGTACTTCAACGGTGAAAAAAAATCTCGCGTGCTTCTTGATCAATTACAATCTGAACAAGGTGCTCGTTTTCTAAAGAAAAGAAATCGTAATGTAATTATTGAAATAATTGATGATATAGAAGTTTATGAAAATTTCAGGTGGCTTACATTAGGACAGATAAAAAAAATTATGATGAATGACAACGTTGTGAATATGGATACACGAACAGTTATTTCAGGTATTCCCTTCGACGTCGAAAATTTTGACGGCAAAGTCAGTTCAAAAGGATTTGAAAAAGATTTGCTAAACTCATTCTTAGATGCAGAACATTTTTTAAACGAGACAGATGAAATAATTTCATGGATAACGAGAATAAAATCCAAGTACGATTTAGAGGTAAAACAGGTTCCATTAAAAGATGTTAAAAAATGGTACAAAGATGATTATTCGATTTACCATGAAGACAAAAAATATTTTTCGGTTATTGGAGTAAATGTTCACATCGATAACAGGGAAGTAACAAATTGGTCTCAGCCGTTAATAAAATCTGCGCAGGAAGGTATAATAGCTTTTCTCATAAAAAAGATAAACGGAGTTTATCATTTCCTTGTACAGGCAAAACTTGAAGCAGGTAATTTTGATATAATAGAGCTTGCGCCGACTTTACAATGTCTTACTGGAAATTATCGCAAGGGCTTAAGTGAATACGAACCCGAATTTCTAAATTATGTTTTGAATGTGAAGCCGGATCAAATTCAGTACTCTGCCTATCAGTCAGAAGAAGGCGGCAGATTTTACAGAGAGCAGAATAAAAATCTGATAATAGAAGTAGACGAAAATTTCCCGGTTAAAGTTCCTGAAAATTTCATTTGGATGACATTAAATCAAATACAGGTTTTTTTAAAATTTAATAATTATTTTAATATAGAATCCCGCAGTTTAATTTCCTCTGCAAGATTTATATAACTTTTTAATATGAATATTGGTGTTTTAGGATGTGCAAATATAGCGATGCGCTCTGTGATTCCTGCAATAAAATCAATCGAAGATTTTAATTTAATTGCTGTAGCAAGCAGAACAAAAGATAAAGCAAATGAGTATGCTGATGAATTTAAATGTGAAGCAATAGAGGGATACGATAATTTAATCTCCAGGAAAGATATTGAAGCAGTTTATCTGCCCCTTCCAACAGGTTTGCACTTAGAATATGTTGTGAAGTGTTTAGAGAGCGGTAAGCATGTGATTGCAGAGAAATCCCTTGGGATGAACTATAATGAAGTTGAATTAATGGTGAACAAGGCAAAGGAAAAAAATCTTTTCCTGATGGAAAATTACATGTTCGAATATCACTCGCAGCATAAGTTTGTTTTTGATTTGATAAAAAATAATGAAATAGGGGAACTGAGATTATTTAGAAGTTCGTTTGGTTTTCCGCCTCTTCCAAAAGATAATTTTAGGTATGACAAAGCATTAGGTGGCGGTTCGCTTTTGGATGCTGCCGGTTATCCTATAAAAGCAGCTCAGATTTTTTTAGGAACAGATGCAACCGTAAAAGCAGCGAATCTTTTTATAGATAAATCTTTGGATATAGATATATTCGGTTCAGCTTATATTTCAAGCAATTCTTCTATTGCGGCTGAAATAGGTTTTGGATTTGATAATTTTTATCAGTGTAACTATGAGATATGGGGCTCTAAAGGAAAAATAACAGCCGAGCGTGCATTTACTCCGCAGCCGACTTACAGTCCTAAAATTATTCTTGAAAAAGATAATGACAGAAAAGAATATTTAATCGAACCGGATAATCATTTTATAAATATATTAAATGAATTTTCAAGAGCAATAAAAGAGAAAGATTTTGAATCACATTATAAAAAACTTTTAAATCAGGCAAAGCTGCAGGAAGAAATAAGATTGCTCAGTACAAAAAATTTTCTAAAAACATCAATCAATTAATTAAACAGAACTATGACTTACGCTTGTCCAATTTGTTATAGTAAAAATACATATCTGAAAAATGCGATAATGAGTTTATATAAATGCGATGCATGTGACCATACCTTTACAATCATTCCAAAAGAAGAAGAAGAACCATATAATGAAAATTATTTCATAGAAACTCATAGGAATTGGTTTGCAAATCCTGATACACCTTTATTTGAATATTGTCTTAAGGTTGTCAAGGATTTCCTCAAAGGAAAAAAAGTAAAGATGCTGGATGTTGGTTGCGGAACAGGAAACTTTTTGAAACATATTCATAAAATTGACCCATCTATGGATTTAACCGGAATAGATTTCGTTGATAACGAATCACCGGGAATAAAATTTATCGCAGCAGATTTTCTTAAATTTGAAGTTGAAGAAAAATATAATGCGATTACTAATTTTATGGTAATAGAGCACGTTGATGATCCGCATTTGTTCGTTCGTAAAATGCATGATGCTTTAACTGATGATGGAATTCTTATCGTAAACACTATTCACAATAACAGTATAATTTATAAACTTGCCAGAGCTTTAAATGGAATTGGATTTTCAGTTGCACACGATAGATTGTATGACCACCATCACTTGCAGCATTACTCTAATGAATCTTTGAAGAGGGTAATTGAAATGGAAGGAATGGAAGTATTTAAAATTAGAAATCATAATTATAAATTGAAAGCTGTTGACGTGCCTTCTAATAATCCTGTTGTTGCAGGAGTATATAAGTCTGCAACACTTATGTTATTTGGTCTTTCAAAACCTTTTAATGCAGGTCATCACCAAACTTTATTCTGTAGAAAGAAAAAATAGTTTTATAAATTGTCGGAAAAGAAAATTCAAATATCAGTTGTAAGCCCTGTATATATTGCGGATAAACTTGTGGAAACGTTAGTTGAAAGAATTTATGAATCTGTTACTAAAATTACTCCTGATTTTGAAATTATTCTTGTAGATGATTTTAGTCCTGATAACTCATGGCAAAAAATTAAAGAAAATTGCGCAAAATATCCTTTTGTTAAAGGAATAAAACTAAGTAAAAATTTCGGTCAGCAACATGCACTTGCGGCCGGAATGGAACATGCTAAGGGTCAGTGGATTGTTATAATGGACTGTGATTTGCAGGACAGACCGGAGGAGATTCCGAATTTATATAAGAAGGCTTTGGAAGGGTATGATATTGTTCTCGCAAGCAGAGTGCAGCGTAAAGATGACATTATAAAAAAATTATTATCTAAGTATTTTTATTCGCTGCTTGGCTATCTTACAGGTACCAAACAGGATAATACTGTTGCAAATTTTGCAGTGCTGAGTAGAAAGGTTGTTGATGCAATAAAATCAATGGGAGATTATTACAGATATTTTCCAACGATGGTAAAGTGGGTGGGATTTAAATTAACTACATTAAGAATTGAACACGCTGATAGAGAAGACGGGAAAAAATCTTCCTACTCCTATAAAAAACGATTGGATCTTGCAGTAAATACAATGCTATCTTTTTCCGATAAGCCTCTGCGTCTTGCAATAAAATTAGGGTTAGTAATTTCTTTTATTGCTGCTTTGTATTCTATTTATGCAGTAATTTTATTTTTTGAAGGTAAGGTAAATGTTACAGGGTGGACAAGTTTGTTTATTTCAATTTGGTTTTTTTCCGGATTAATTATTTCTGTTCTTGGGATGGTTGGTTTATATCTCGGCAAAACTTTTGAAACAGTAAAAAATCGTCCAACATATATAATCGAAGAAAAATTAAACGATTAGTTCTTCCAATGAAAGTTCAAATACTTGGTTCAAATGGTTACATAGGAAAAAATTTTACTCATTACTTAAATTCTTTGGGTAATATAGGTTTAGAGTTATTCGATGTTCAGCAATTCTCATTTCATAAGAATTTCTCTTATACTTCTCTCGATATTTCTGATAATTCCAAGGTCGCTAAAATAAATTTTGATTCAGATTATCTCGTTATTTTTTCGGGTTTGACGGGAACAGGTGCAGGCTTTTCAAAATACGAAGATTATTTAAAAGTAAACGAGTTAGGTCTACTAAATATTTTGAACTCTTTAAAAGAGCAAAATTACAAAGGAAGAATTGTTTTTCCTTCAACCCGTTTAGTTTATAAAGGCATTGAAGATGTCGCATTAAAAGAAGCATCCGAAAAGGAATTTAAGACTCCATATGCCATCAACAAATATGCATGCGAACAATATTTGAAAATGTATAATAATCTGTTCGGATTGAATTATTCTATATTCAGAATTTGTGTCCCATACGGTAATTTAGTAAGCAATGAATACTCATTTGGCACGATTGGTTTTTTTCTTAAAAAGGCAGCAAAAGGTGAAGATATAACTCTTTACGGTGATGGTTCGCAGAAGAGAACATTCACACACGTTCAAGATATATGTAAATCTTTATGGAATGCTTCAAACTCAACTGACACATTGAACGATGTATATAACATTGGCGGGGAAACACAAAGTCTTTTTGAGGCAGCAAATGTTGTGGCGGAAAAATTTAATGTGAAAGTAAAATTATCGGACTGGCCTGAAATTGATTATAAATTGGAATCAGGAGATACAATTTTTAATTCTGAAAAACTCGAGATGATTATAGGTAAAGAGTACGATTATAAATTTGAAGAGTGGGTGAAGAGTTTAAATAGCTGACAAATTTTATTCGCCAGCTATAAATTATTTTCGTCTTTAAATTTTCTTTTTTGTTTTTTTATCTTTGCAGCACCCGCTGTTCTTATCTTTACACTCTTCTTTACTTTCTTTCGAACAATCATGAGGATTATCTGATTTTGCAGTCTCGGTATCATATCCGGCTTTATTAATTACAGACTCAATATCTTTTGCTGTGACTTGCCCGGCTGCATAAATAACCTTTGCAGTTTTTGTTTTGGAATCTGCAATAACTTCTTTAACACCGTTTAATTTTTTTACCTCACTGGAAATTTTATTTTCGCAGCTGCTGCACATCATTCCTTTGCATTTAAATTCAACGGTTTGAACATTTTTATCTGAAGCAGTTGTAATATTTTCAGTTTTAACTTGCTCTGTCTTTACATCCTGAGTTTTGTTCTCTGCAGTTTTTACTTCGTTTTTACCGCAGCCGGTAAATAAAAATACTAACGCAATTGTGAGAATAAGTAAGTTTGTTTTAATCATTATTTGGTTGGTTAAATTTTAACTGTTTTTAATCTTAATGAATTTCCTATAACCGTTACAACATCGCTGAATGCCATCAGCATTGCAGCAAGTACAGGACTAATAATTATTCCCATAGGGGAGAGTAACCCCGCCGCTAACGGAATAGCAATAATATTATAGAAGAACGCCCAGAAAATATTTTGTTTTATAATCTGTACAGTTTTTTTAGAAATGTTTATTGACTTCATCACATTTCTTAAATCACCCTTTACTAAAATTACATCTGCTGAATCTATTGCAACATCTGTTCCTGTGCCGATTGCAATGCCAACATCTGCTTTTGCAAGAGCCGGCGCATCGTTAATTCCATCACCAATCATGGCAACTTTATGTGCTTGTGTTTGAAGCTGGCTAATAATTTTCAACTTATCTTCAGGAAATACATTGGAAAAATATGTTTCAATATTAACTTCTTTCGCAATACTTCTAGTCACCAGTTCGCTATCGCCGGAAATCATACATACCTCAAAATTATTTTTTCTAAGTGTGTCAATCACTTCGCGCGATTCTTCTTTTATATCTTCGTCAAATGCTATTCTTCCAGTTATCTCATTATTAATACTTATGAATAAATTTCCTTTTGAATTTAAATTTTCAAATTCCCTGAAGCTATTTTCTGAATAAATATTTGTAAGAACTTTTTCTTTAATATATCTCAAACTGCCAATTGAAACTTCTTTCTGATTAGCAAATCCTGTTACGCCTAAGCCTTGTTCGTTACTTAATGATTCAACATCTTTGAACGTAGTTACCCCATTATCAAGACAATAGTGAACGATTGATTTGGCTATTGGATGATTGAAATGTTTCTCCAGTGAAAAAACATATCTCAGTAAATCTTTTGTAGTATAATTCCCGAGCGAAATTATGCTTTCAAATTTTAATTCACCGGTTGTAATTGTTCCTGTCTTATCAAAACAAATCGTATCAATTTTGTTCAACTTCTCGATAGCATTTATATTATTAAACAGAATTCCATTATCTGCTGAGCGTCCTATACCTACAACAACTGCCATGGGAGAAGCTAAACCTAATGCACACGGACAGGCGATTATTAAAACTGAAACCGCATTAAGCATCGCCTGAGAAAATTCTACCCCTATAATGAAATTCCAAACAACAAAAGTTACTGTTGCAATGAGTAATACAACCGGAACAAAAACTGCAGAAATTTTATCAGCTAATTTTTGAATTTCGGGTTTTGAATTTGAAGCGTCTTTAACAAGATTAATAATTTTTGCAAGACGGGTATCATTTCCCGTTTTTAAGGCATTAACTTTTATAAATCCGTTTTTAAGAATTGTACCGCTTATAACTGAATCTCCTGCACGTTTTTCAAGAGGAAGTGATTCACCTGTCATTGTGCTTTCATCGATTACACAATTTCCAATTTGAATAACTCCGTCAACAGGAATTTTATCACCTGTCTTTATTAATACTAAATCCCCGCTCCTTACTTTCTTAAAAGGAATTGTAATCTCTTCCCCGCCTCTTTCGATTGTAACAGTTTTACTCTGCAAGCTCTTCAAACTTTTTATTGAAGTCTGAGCTTTTGATTTCATAACAAGCTCAAGATAATTACCAATAAGAATGAATGTGGTAATCATTGCAGAAGTCTCATAATAAACATCGTGAGCATTTTTTAAGGCTGCTAACTGAAGATTGAATATGTGATTAACTGTAATAACGAAACTAAAAACAAATGAAGACATTGTTCCTAAACTTACCAATGCATTCATATCTGGAACACCTGACCTTGTTGAGGAAATTGCCCCTCTCAAAAATTTTATGCCACACCAAAAAACTACAATGGATGTCAGAACAAATTGTAAAATTAAATTTATATTATGGGGAGTTGGTACGTTGGTTAAAATCGTAAGATGGTCTTTCATCGCTAATAGCATTACAATAGCAGATAGACCAATTGCTGTGAATATTTTCAGCCTCTGAAGTTTTTTTAGCTTTTCTTTTTTATCGTATTCAACACTTTCCTCATCTTCAATAACATCAAACCCTAAACTTTTAATTGAAGAAATTATTTTGGACAGCTGAATAAGATTGTCTTCGTAATCAACTTTTGCTGTTTCAGAAGAAAAGCTCACATCAACTTTTTTTACTCCTGTCAGTTTGGACAAATATGTATTGATGCTATTGGCACAGCCTGAGCAGTTCATGCCTATAATATCAAGCTCTATTTGTTTTAAGTTGCTCATTTTAATTTATCTGCTATTCTGCTAGCCCGTTTGTTTTCTAAAACATCGTGAACCCGTATAATGTTCGCTCCGTTTACAATTCCTATTGAATTAGCCGCAATAGTTCCTTCTAATCTCTCGTTCATCGGAGTAGGATATATTTTATCCATAAAACTTTTTCTAGATATTCCAAGCAAAACAGGATAACCTAGATTTTTAAACCTTGATAAACCTTTAATCAGGGTTAAATTATGTTGTAAATTTTTCCCGAAGCCGATACCAACATCTATTATTATCTGCTTTATCCCTGCTGTTTCTGCAATTGAAATAGAATTTTTCAGATACTCATATACTTCCTCTACTACATTAGTATACAAGGGGTTTTGCTGCATGTTTTTAGGGGAGCCTTTTATATGCATCAACACGCAAGATGCATTATGCTTTGCAATAATTTCCGGAAGCTTAGCATCAAAATTAAATCCGCTGATATCATTCACAATTTCAGCACCGGCTTTCAGCGCTTCCTCTGCTACTTCATGTTTATAGGTATCTATGGAAATAGGAATATTTATTTTTTTTTTCAACTCAGAAATAACAGGAATAACTCGTTCCAGTTCTTCGTCCATTGTAATTGCTTCAGAGCCCGGTCGCGTTGACTCTCCGCCGACATCAATAAAATCCGCGCCGTCTTCTTCCATCTTTGTGGCATCTTCAATTACTTTATCAATCTTTACCGAACTTTCAAAATATTTCCCACCGTCTGAAAAAGAATCAGGTGTTATATTCAGAACACCCATTATGTAAGTTCTCGAATTTAAATCGTAAACATTTTTTCCAAACGTATAAATCATTTTAGCTGACTTCTGCTCCGTTAGAAATGTTCCCGTCAACAATTACTATTTTTAAATCCTTCCCGCTTTTTGCCGCAAGGAGCATGCCTTGGGATTCAATTCCCATTAACTTAGATGGTTTAAGATTATCAACCACTATAATTAATTTGCCAATCAAAGATTCAGCGGTATAATATTCAGAAATTCCTGAAACGATCTGCTTTTCTTTATCACCGACTTTTAGTTTCAGCTTTAAAAGTTTTTTACTGTTCGGGACTTTCTCGGCTTCTATTACTTCACCAACTTTTAGTGTTACTTTCTTAAAATCATCGATCGAAATTAAATTGTCTTCTTCTTTTATTTCAGAAGCAGCTTCTTTCTTTTCAAGGATAGGGAAGAGTATTTTACTCTCACCAAGCTGTTCATCACTTTTTAAAACAATCTCCCCGATTTTATCCCATGTGAAATCTGATTTATCCTTATTCAACGTTTTCAAAATCTCCTCGGCTGTATCCGGTAGTACGGGAGATATAGCAATAGCTATAGAGTGACAAATCTGCAAGCAATTATTAATTATCTCGGCACATTTTTCTTTATCGGTTTTTAAGATCTTCCATGGCTCTGAGTCATTGAAATATTTATTCGATGCGCGAACAATGTTCATGACTTCCGTTAACCCATCTTTTAATTTATACCCGTTAAATAAATCAGCAACAACTTTTGTTTGAGCTTTTATATAATCAAAAATTTCAATTCCGTTTGTATTTGTACTTTTCCTTACAGGTATTTTATTGTCAAACTTTGATTTCGCAAATACAACTGTTCTGTTAATATAGTTACCGAGTATCGCTGCAAGTTCGTTATTATTTTTTGTAATAAATTCATCAAAGCTAAACTCAGAATCTTTATTCTCCGGGAATGTTGATGCCAGACAATATCTGACTAAGTCAGAATTGTATTCAACCAGCACATCTTTTACCAAAGCTCCCACACCTTTGCTTTTTGAAAACTTTCCGCCGCCCATATTTAAAAATTCGTTGGCAGGTACGTTATCAGGTAAAATATATTCGCCATGTGCCATTATCATTGCAGGGAATATCAATGCGTGAAAAATAATATTATCTTTTCCTATGAAGTGAATAAGCTTTGTATTTTCATCATGCCAGTATTCTTTCCATTTATCCGGTTCGCCTCGCTGCTCAAATAATTCTTTTGTAAAAGATATATAACCTATAGGAGCCTCAAACCAAACATATATAACTTTTCCTTCGTGGTCAGGCAGGGGTACAGGAACACCCCATTTTAAATCTCGCGTATAATCTCTATCCTGTAAACCTGTTTTGAACCAACCCTTGCAATAATTTACTACGTTAGGCTTCCAGTCTTTTTTTGAATTAATCCACTCTTCAAGTTTCGGTTGAAAATCTTTAAAAGGAAAAACAAAATTTGTAGTCTCCTTTAAAATAGGAGTGTCACCGGAAATTTTTGACCGTGGGTCTTTCAATTCAAGGGGTGATAGGTCAGAGCCGCAATTTTCGCATTGGTCGCCATTAGCATCTTCATTTCCGCATATAGGGCATGTGCCCACTACAAATCTATCAGCAAGAAACATTTTATCTTTTTCAGAGTAAAGCTGTTTCGATTTTTTTTCTTTTAATATTCCTTTGTTATAAAGATTAAGAAAAAATTCCTGAGAAGTTTTGATATGTGTTTCATTGGAAGTTCTGGAATAAATATCGAATTTAATTCCTAACTTTTTAAATGATTCTTTATTGGAGGAATGGTATCTGTCGATGATTTCTTTCGGGGTAACTTTTTCCCTTATTGCAGAAATTTCTATCGGTGTGCCATGTTCATCGGAGCCGCAGATGAAAACAACATCTTCGCCTTGTAATCTTTTGTAACGGACATAAATATCCGATGGCAGATATGCACCTGAAACATGACCTAAATGTAAATAACCGTTTGCGTATGGTAAGGCAGCGGTAACTAAGTATTTTTGTTTATCCGTTTTACTCATTTAAAATCTGTCGTAATGTATTTTCTATAAAAATTTTTCTTTTAACTCGGGAGTGGGAATCCTGCAAGAATCTTTCTTGCCGAATAATTTATATCGGTTATTCGCAATCAAACTGTAAAAAAAATCTCGTACTACCCTGGGAATAATTATCGCCGGATAAAAAATCTTCCATAGTCCGCCTAACTTATTTGCAATTCTTAAAGCTGCTGAAGATTTTTTAAAAACTGTATCATTCTCTATAAAAACAAATGAATCAAAATCATTTTTGGAAAGCTTAAAGTGTTCAAGTATCTCCTGACCTTTCTCAGATTGAAGCGCTGCAAACTTAAAAATATTTTTCTTATCGCGGTCAATAATAAAGTTTACTGACGAATCACAAAAATTACAAACACCGTCAAATAAAATAATATTATTATACATAATTTCTATTTAACTTTCTCTGTGAACCTTATCTATACTGAATGCAGGTACACAGAACGAAACGTATTCTACAGACTCATCAAAAGGATTAGAATAACGAACCTTGCTTCCTTTTTTAATGCAGATAGACTCGTTTTTGTTCAAAATTATTTCTTCAATCATTTCAACATGGTCAATCTCAAATCTTTTCTTTCCGGAAATTATATATGTTACTTCATCAAATTCAGGACTTTGGAAAGGCTCGCTCCATCCCGGAAGCGCAACCATGTGGGCAATACTGTAATCACCAATATTGATACTGGCATTACCGAAAAATTCTTCAATTAACTTTCCGTCAGTTGTTGGTACTACAAAAGGATTTTTTTGTGTAATGTATCCGCTCATATTAATTCTTTAAAAATTCAGGTTTATCAAGAAAAAAGTTTTTACAGATTGATAAATCTTTAACCAGTTTTATATTATTGCCTAAGCTATCAGGTGTTAGCTGGAAATATTTTTTTTCAAAAAAATTCTTTTCATTAGATTCAAATTTCCCTGTCAGACCTTTAAAATCATTTATGAAATCGTTTAGTTGTACCTGAAACTCTTCAGAAATTTTTTCCTTATTACTCTGCTCTATCGCATCATTGGCAAAAATCCCAAGCATTCCGCTTAAAAATTTTGCTTTGAAAATTAAATCAAGAAATTTTTGTTTATCGTCAGTGAAAAAAATATTTTCAAGCAGAATTGAAACATCATTAAAATCAGAGAGAGTATTCTCTGAATACTCTCTGATTTCAAATATCAAATCCCGTGTTTGCTCGGAAATAATCATTATAATTTTCTACTCTTCTTAAGCTTTTACTGAAGCATTAGCTTTCTCACAGTAATCCAATCCTTTTTTACCGCAGCAATTCTTGAATTTCTTATTAGCGTCAAGAGGACAAGGGTCATTTCTTCCGATTTTTTGTCCGACTTTTATTGGAGATTTTTTCATCGACGAGTCAACATTTCCATTCTCTTCAACATTATTACCGACATATCCCATTCCGCTTGAAGACTGATGTACCGCTCGCATGCGCGATGTATTTGCTGCGCGTGGTGACTGAATTGTAACTTCTTCAGGAGTTTGAGTAGTAAACTTGAAGAGGAAGCCGACAACATCTATAGCAATACTATCAAGCATCTCAGCAAATATTTTGAAGCCGTCAGTTTTGTATTCAACCAGCGGGTCTTTTTGTCCGTACGCTCTGAAGTTAATACCTTCTTTCAGGTCATCCATTTCGCGTAAGTGCTCTTTCCATTTCTCATCGATAACAGAAAGCATTGCAAACCTTTCAACCTGTGCCATAAGCTCTGCGCCGTATCTGTCTTCTTTTCTTTGATAGAAAGATTTTACTTCTTTTTCTATTAAATCTTTTAATCCTGCTTCACCTTGTTTCTGGAACTCTTCAGCAGTTATTTTTAATCTTACTAAGAAAGTTCTTCCTACTTCATCAATCAATCCCTGTACATCCCCCGCTTCATAATGTTTTTCCACAATCGTATCACCGGCTTTCTTTGCCATTTCAAGTATTTCATCTTTCAGTCTTTCACCCATCAAGGCCTGACGTCTCTTTTCATAGATAACTTCTCTCTGCTGATTCATAACGTTATCATACTCAAGAAGTCTTTTTCTTATTGCGTAGTTATTTTCTTCAACTTTTTTCTGCGCGCGCTCAACTGAGTTTGTTATCATACTGTGCTCGATTGCTTCGCCTTCTTTTAATCCGAGACGTGACATTACAGAAGCAATTCTTTCACTTCCAAATAATCTCATTAAGTCATCTTCTAATGATAAGAAGAATCTTGAAGAACCCGGATCTCCCTGACGCCCGGCTCTACCGCGTAACTGTCTGTCAATTCTTCGTGACTCGTGTCTCTCTGTTCCAATGATTGCAAGTCCGCCGTTACCCTGTATTCCCGGTCCTAATTTAATATCAGTACCTCTACCTGCCATGTTTGTTGCAATTGTAACTGAGCCGCCAAGACCTGCGTTTTGCACAATTTGCGCTTCACGCTGATGCTGCTTTGCATTCAATACTTCATGCGGAACACCTTGTCTCTTTAAAAGTCTTGAAATAGTTTCTGATACTTCAACGGAAGTTGTACCAACAAGTACAGGTCTTCCTTCTTTTCTCATTTTTTCGATTTCTTCTATAACAGCATTGTACTTTTCTCTCTTCGTTTTATAAATAAAATCGTTCGCATCATTTCTTGTACATAATCTGTTCGGTGGAATAACTGTAACATCAAGTTTATATATATCGAAAAATTCTGATGCTTCTGTTTCCGCAGTACCTGTCATACCCGCAAGTTTTTTATACAGTCTGAAATAATTTTGTAATGTAATTGTTGCCATTGTCTGCGAATCTTTCTCAACGTGTACGCCTTCTTTTGCTTCGATTGCCTGGTGAAGCCCTTCAGAGTATCTTCTACCTGAAAGTACACGACCTGTGAACTCATCAACAATCATAATCTTTCCATCCTGAATAACATAGTCAACATCTTTTTCATAAAGTCCGTGAGCTTTTAATAGCTGCTGAACTGTATGAAGTCTATCGCTTCTCTCTGCATAAACTTTTGCAAGTTCATCTTTCTTTAACTCTCTTTCATCTGCAGAAAGATTTGTATCGTTATCTAAAATAGCAACTTCAGTTCCTACATCGGGCAAAGTAAAGAAATCTTTTTCCTGCGCTGATGGTGCAAGAAACTCTCTTCCTTTTTCTGTTAAATCCGTTATATGAGATTTTTCATCAATTATAAAATAAAGCTCATCATCTACAATGTGCATCTGCTTTGCATTATCGCGAAGATAATTTGCTTCAACAGAGAGCATTAATGTTTTATTTTCAGGTTCACTGAAAACTTTCTGAAGTCTTGAGTGTTTCGGTAGTCCGTGATTAGCTCTTGTTAAGGCAAGACCTGCTTTTTCTAATTCATCTTTTGAAACCGTTTTTCTGTCCTTTGCAAGAATCACTTCCGCTTCAGAAACCAATTGATTGACTAATCTTTTCTGAGCTTCGATTAATTTTTTGACGCGCTGATTCATTTCATCGAACTTATGTGTCGGCGCATCAACAGGTCCTGAAATAATAAGCGGAGTTCTGGCTTCGTCAATTAATACAGAGTCAACTTCGTCAACAATTGCATAGTAATGCTCGCGCTGAACCATCTGGTTTTTATCGGTAACCATGTTATCACGGAGATAATCAAAACCAAACTCGTTATTTGTACCGTAGGTAATATCTGCTAAGTAATTATTTCTTCTCTTGTCATTATCCATATCATTAAGGATAACACCTATGTTCATTCCATGGAAACGGAAAATTTCACCCATCCATTCAGAATCTCTTTTTGCAAGGTAGTCATTAACTGTTACAAGGTGAACACCTTTCTCTGCAAGAGCATTAAGATATAATGGTAAAGTTGCAACTAAAGTTTTACCTTCACCTGTTGCCATCTCGGCAATTCTTCCTCTATGTAAAACCATTCCGCCTATAAGTTGAACATCGTAAGGAACCATGTTCCACTGGATTTTTTGTCCTGCAGCATCCCATGATTTTCCAACGAGTCTCCGGCATGTATCTTTGACAACTGCAAAAGCTTCCGGGAGAAGTTCATCTAAACTCTCAGCGATAGTTTCATATAACTGTTTGTTTAAATCTCCAAGCTCATCGTAAGCTTCCATTCTTTCGTCGTGCTCAACATCGGTTTTTAATTTTTCCTGAAGCTCGTTAATACGAGTTTCTATTTCTGATGTGTTGTCTTTAATCCTCTGTTTGAATTCAGTGGTTTTTGCTTTTAATTCATCGTCGGTTAAAGATTGATATGTGTCGTAAAAAGAATTTATTTCATCCACTAACGGAAGAAGTTCTTTCACATCTTTTTCATTCTTAGACGGGAATATTTTTTTAAATAGCTTAAGCATAAATTAGTATTTCTTTCCTTACTTAATTTTTTGATAATTTTAAATTTAACGCTTTATTACAACAAAATAAATTTATAAATTCGGTAGTATGTATGTCAATTTTAACAAATGATTGCGGCTAAAAATTCAAAATTCTGATAGTATTCTGATTTAAACAGCTTTTTGTGCAAAAAAAAGCCTGACAAGTAAATTCTGTCAGGCTTCTATACGAAATTATTTCTTTAAGAGTTACTTTACAAGCGATAATCTCTTTGTAGTATTAAATTCATCCGATTCAAATCTTAGGAAATATATTCCGCTAGGAGAGTTTTTCGCATCCCATACCAATTGATATGTACCCGGATTAAATCTCTGCTCGGCAAGCCTAGTTACCTCTTTTCCTGTTAAATTGTAAATTGCAATTTTTACGTTTTGTAATCTTGCAATATCGAACTTAATTGTTGTAGATGGATTAAAAGGATTCGGAAAATTATTATACACTTTATAATCATCAGGAATTGAAGTAGAGATTTGGTTTATTCCAACGGTTGTTCTTCTTAAAGTGAGGATATATTGTGAAGCTGTTGAAATAGAATCCAATCCGTTGAACGCCCAGGTTCTCCATATTGTCTGTACAGAATCTCCCACGGGACCCATCGTAGATGCAAGAGTATCTAAGAAGCTTTTTCTTAAGCTAAGTAAAGAATCATGTCCGATATTATTACTGATGTATGTGTATTCAGTTGAACCTGAAGCAAGTTTTCTTATTTTCATTTTATAACTTACGCTTGGATGTGGATTTGCAACACCCCATACAAAATTCACGGGGCTTAAATCATTTTTATTCACTTCTACTCTTCCTCCATTATCAGGGGAGTATTGATTAAAGTTATTTAATGTAACTCCAAGTACAGTAATGTATCCGGTCTTTGTTAATGTGTTCGAACCGTTAGGATTTGTTGAAGTCAATGAAACAGTATATCTTCCTGTAGCAGTGTATGAAATTCCTGTAGGATTTCTTTGTGTTGATGAAGATGGTGTTCCACCCGGGAAGCTCCAGCTCCATCCTGTTGGAAGATTTGAAGTTAAATCTGTAAAGTTTACAGTTCCACCGCCGTATGCCATAGTTTCATTATCTGAGGTGAAATTTGGAGTCGGCGATAACCCCGCTGCTCCGTCAATACCATCAAGAGTTGTTGCTCCGGTGCTTGTTGGGTCTAACCAATCTTTTAACTGATTTGTTGAAGTTCCCCCATGAGACCATGATTCTGAAAACTTACCGAATACTTTTTGAACTGCCTGCGGATTTTCACATTGTGCAGCTACTCCGCCAAGGTTTTGGCCTACAATTCTTTTGTTTTGGTCATACAATGGACATCCCGATGAACCGCCCTCTGTCATTCCCTGATCCCAAGTTACCTGCCAGAATCCGCTAGTAAGGCGTCCACCAAATCCGCTTGAAGTAACGGCAGGATTAATATCAATTGAAATTTTCTTTATATCGCCTGCAGGATGATGAATTGCTGTTTCTGTTGTAGGCTGAGTACCGCTTCTATCCCATCCGGAATAAAAAATATTATAGCTTGAGGGTATAGGGCTTTGAATTTGCACCAATCTGAAATCTGTGTCGAAGTTAGAAGCTTTTAACTGAGCGCCGGATACAGTTTGATTCAGCGGACCGTTGGTACCATTGCAAGTTGGACTTTCATAGTTGAAATAAAATACCATTGAAGCGTGGTCATCGGGTGCGCAGTGCTCGGCAGTTAAATAATATTGGGCTCTGTTACCTGTAGTATTATTTATCATTGAGCCTGAGCATAAGAATGAATTACCGCCCTGCACAAATGTTATTCTTGTAACAGACCTTTTATGCTCAACCCATGGAGCGCCAATAGGGCAGTTGATATTTATATTGCAAGGAAGCGATTCAATTGCATCAGTTGTATAGCCAAATATATCTTTATACCCGTGAATTAATTTTGAAATTTCCAGAACGCCTTGTCCTGCAACTGCTTTTGGTTCATAGTATTCAAAAATAATTTCTTTATCAGGGAATGGAGCAATTGCAAATTTCCTGTCTTCGCGGTTATTCATGCTTGTGAAGGCTCCGAAGATTGTTGATTTGCTTGGATTATAAACAAATAATTTAGCGCCTTCAGGTAAATAAAAATTATTAAAAATAGTGTATATGGAAAGAGCATATTCGGACTTGACATGCAGTCTCCAGATTTTGCTTCCGTCGGAAAGCACATCCCAAGTACCGCTATTAACTGAAGAATAATTTACGTCAATTACTTTGCCGAATCTATAAGGCATGTCTACCATATTTTCGACTGCCTTGTCTTCGTTAACTAATTTTTGAACATCGACGGCAGGCATTTTTACCTGTGCAATGTTCTGATTAAACTCTTTAAAGAAAAACGAAATAGGTACTCCCCCAATGCTGACCTGTGCGAAGGAACTTGTGAAAGTAAAAAAGAGGGTAAAGAGCAGTAAGGTTATATAGATAACCGGTTTGTTTTTTCTTTCCATTTTAGTTTTTTATTTTTAAGAAAAAATTATATATATTATTTGTAATAATAAATTATTTTTAAAATTTTAAAATCAGTTTGGAACTGAATATTGCCCGGCTCATAATATTCTATAGTAATTTCATCTCCCTGTATCTGTGGAGAAAATAATGTTGTCTGTCCGTTTGCATTTTCATTGGAATAATTGAATACACTGCTTGCTCCTTTGTTATATATAAACAGTTTTGCTCCTTCTATAAAAGACAGGCTATCAAAACTACAGGAAAGGAATTTTGCTCCTTCGGATTTAACAATAATTCTCCAGAGTTTTCCTCCTTCGCATAAATAAGAAGTTGTGCCGGAAATATTTAAACCGTAATCAACAGCGTAAACATATCCTGTTCTCATAGGCTTTCCTCTCTCTTCATCTTTTTTATCTTCCAAAAGAAGCTTTTCAACATCAGGCTTCGGAAGCTCAATTGTGTAGACGTCACTACTTAAATGCAGTAGTGAACTAATAGGTAAATCTTTATTGCTTTGCTGCGCAAATGAACAGCAGTACGTAATAATAAATATTACGCATATGAAACTTTTTTTCATAAAATAGTAGTAACCCGAAAATTAAATTTTCGAATTAAACTCCTTCGGTTTTTTTGTGATTTATAAATTGAGAGGTCTGTGTAAAGCCCTGAATGAAGTACGACTTTACAACTATATCTAAAATATCTCACTTTTAAATTAATTTCAAGTTGTTTTAGCGTAGTGGTTTTTATCTTCCAAATAAACGTTGTAAACATTATTCTTGTTAGATTTCAAAAACATATTTCTATTTTCTATTTGAAAAAATTATATTCATATCTTTAGTTTGTCTAACAATTCTTATCTTGTTTACCGCAGGTTATAATTTTTCACGGAGAAGAAATTAAATCTGATCGATATTATAGATAAAATTGTTATAAGAAAATCAGAAAGGACTATGGAAGTTTATTCAAAAGGGAATCTTTTGAAAATATATAAAGTTACCATTAGTAAAGCTTCTATCGGACACAAACATTTCGAAGGAGATGATAAAACCCCTGAAGGTATTTACACTATTAATGATAAAAACCCGAACAGCAGTTATCATAAAAATCTCGGAGTATCATATCCGAGTGATAAAGACATAGAAGAAGCCAAATCATTTAATAAACCTGTTGGTGGCGATATTAAAATTCACGGTATAAAAAATTATATGGGATTCTTTGGCAAGCTTCATATACTGCGTGACTGGACTAAGGGATGCATTGCTGTTACCGATGAAGAGATTGATGAACTGTACGAATACACACCGATAGGTACTGTGATAGAAATAAAAGAGTGAAAACTATTATAAGCAAATATTTATACTTCATTGAAATAATTTTATTTATTGCCTAATTTGTAAATAACTAAAAGGAGATTCTCTAATGGCTATAATGATTACAAGTGAATGCATCAATTGCGGAGCGTGCGAACCGGAATGCCCGAACACTGCTATTTATGAAGGAGGAAATAACTGGACTCTTGGAGGTAACTCATTCGCAGAAGGCGATGTTTCTCCCAATGGGAATACAGGTTTTGTGCAGTCGGATTTCTTTTTTATTGTTCCTGATAAATGTACTGAGTGCGTTGGTTTTCATGATGAGCCGCAGTGCGCTGCTGTTTGTCCGGTGGATTGCTGTGTACCTGACCCGAACCACGTTGAAGATAAAGATACTCTTCTTTTAAGAAAAGAAAAGCTCGACGATTTAGGAAGATAATTTTTAGATCTAAAGTTTTTATGATTTTGTCAAATCGTGATTAGGTGGAATTATTTTATGTCCCTTCTCTAAAACATCATCACTCTCTGAAATTTTATTCTCTTCAGAACTCTCAATTTTAAAATTTGAATTGGAATTGTCATGGAATTCATTA